>PAQG01000009.1 GCA_002709645.1 Acidimicrobiaceae bacterium | reverse complement strand
TCTATCGCTCACTGTAAAGATGAGTGTTGGTAGTCCCTCCCGGATTCGAACCAGGGTCATGGCATCCAGAGTGCCATATGATGGACCACTACACTAAGGGACTAGCGAGCGACGGAGTCGGGTTCGCTATTTCAACAAATCCGAGTCATAAATCGAATTCAGTTTCCTCTGAATCCAGAGTTAATCTTGTCTAATGTATCTGAACTAGGTCTCAACTCGTGTTCACTAAGTTCTGACAATGGAGTAGATGTAAGTTCGAGAGACTCATCTGCGGTCTGCATTCCATCATCATAGTACAGTAAACCAGTGACATGCTTGTTTTCCTTTTCGGCCTGGTGGATTGCTGCTAGGGCAGATACAGGGTCGGATGGATCATGCTCCCTACCAACTGTCTCTAGGCGTAGAGTGGAACCGTCAAACATCTGAATATCGTCATATTCTCCCTCAGGAATATCTACTTCCTCGATTGGAGTAAAATGAGGGATGTAATCGATTAGATGTAAGACCTCATCATTCTCCTTGACATAATTGTAAGACTTGTATGACTCGTCATTATTGGCAAAGGTCACACAAGGTGAGATTACATCAATCACAGCCATTCCGCGGTGTCCCATTGCGGCGCGAATGAGAGCAGTTAGTTGCTTCTTGCTACCAGAGAAAGAGCGAGCAACGAAACTACATCCAAGATTGATTGCCATAGCACACAAGTCAATTGGAGGCTGCTCATTCATTGTGCCTTTCTTCTTCGTCGAACCCTTCTCAACCGTCGCGCTGTATTGCCCCTTGGTAAGGCCGTAGACACCATTATTCTCGATAATGTAAACCATGTCCAGATTCCGCCTGATGGCATGAACAAACTGTCCAATTCCAATGCTGGCAGTATCGCCATCTCCTGAAACAGCGATGAAAGAAAGACTCTTGTTGACCATACTTGCTCCGGTCGTAACCGAAGGCATTCTTCCGTGTACAGTATTGAATCCGTGACTCTTGCCAAGGAAGTAGGCCGGAGTCTTGGATGAACATCCAATTCCGCTCATCTTGGCGATTCCTTCTGGTCTGATTCCATTCTCCCACGCTGCCTGTATAATCACATTTGAAATCTGATCGTGTCCGCATCCAGGACATAGTGACGACTTGCCACCGGTGTACTCAGACTTCTCCAAATCGATTACATTGAGCTTCATTACTGTCATGCTGCCACCTCCAGAGCTTCGAGAATCATGTCAGCATACACACGTGCACGAGGGGGAATTCCATCAGTGTAGGCTACACTATGCATCTTGGGAACAAGATGTGCGGGCAGTTCCTTGCGCAGGATTCCGTACATCTGTCCATCTCTGTTTATCTCCAGAACGATGACCTTGTCATGCCTCTCAATGAAATCCTCGACCTCCGAGTGATAAGGCAGCGCCCTTACTCTACAGGTACTGACCGAAAGTCCAGTAGACTCGAGCATGTCATCAATTTCTGCTATTGAGTTCTCCATCGAGCCATAGTAGATGACTCCAATATGCTGCTCCTCTTCCTCCCTGACTACAGGCGCAGGAAGCAAGTCTCTTGCACCCTCTATCTTCCTCTTTAGACGAGATATTGTAGCATTGTAGACCTCAGGATCCTCTGAGTATATACCGTCCTCGTCGTGCCCCGTACCTCTGTACAGAATTGGGTCCAGGCCACTTCCAGGAAGGGTTCGATAAGGGATCCCATCACCATCCACATCACGGTACCTACCGTAGTTCTCTACAGCGTCCATCTCTTTCTGTGAGCGCAGCACCTTTCCTCTATCCATCGGGGAATCAGGATATTCGAAGCCAGAAGTTGACCAGTAGTTCATTCCGAGATCCAAATCTGTAAATCCGAAAACCATTGTCTGTAATCTCTCAGCATAGTCGAAGGCCTTCCAACCGTACTCAAAGCACTCATCCACCGTTCCCGGGATTAGTACGATGTGCTGAGTGTCACCATGACTGGCTTCGTACAACATAGTGAGATCGGCCTGTTGGGTTCTAGTTGGTAATCCTGTAGATGGACCAACTCTGTTCACATCCCAAATTACACCCGGGACTTCCGCAAAGTATGACAGTCCAATAAATTCAGACATCAGAGAAATCCCTGGGCCGCTGGTACATGTCATTCCTCGACCACCAGCCCAGCCAGCACCGATTACCATGCCAGCAGCCGCGAGCTCGTCCTCGGCTTGGATTACGGCACAAGTTGAACCACCATCGTCGGCTTCTCTGAGTTCTGGTAGCCACTTGATTACTCCCTCAGCGAGGGATGATGATGGTGTGATTGGATACCAGGATAACATGTTGATTCCACCGAAGATAGAGCCCAGTGCAATTGCTTCATTCCCTTCAATCAAGAAACTGTTAGGATCTTTGACTCTACTCTCTACGCAGTATGGGATTCCATCTACCCAATTCTCAGCCGCATAATCACGACCCTCCGTTATTGCTCGTATATTCAACTCGATTGCCTTCTCCTTTCCCTTGAACTGGCCCGCTACGGCAGTCTCCAGAACATCCTGCTCTATTCCAAGCAGATGGGCGAGCGCGCCCACATAGTACATGTTGCACATCAGGCGCGCGAGTTTTGGATTGATTCCTCTAGCCATTTTCGTCATCGGCATTCCAAAGGAAGGACAATCGTCCCTGTCAACTGGGAGTTTTACATTCTCGTTGTAGATTACAATGGTCCCGGGTTCGAGACTCTCTAAGTCCTTGACCCAAGTATCCTTGTTCATCAGAACTTGAATGTGAGCGTTATCGCCCGGTGATTGGTAGCCCTTGTCACTAGCTCTAATGATGAACCATGTCGGCAAACCAGAAATGTTGCTCGGGAAGAGATTCTTACCACTGACGGGAACTCCCATCTGGAACATTGAGTTCAAAATGATTAGATTCGAAGACTGTGAACCAGTACCATTTGCTGTTGCAATATTGATTGTGAAATCGTTACAGATGCGTTCCATCTTGCCATGCATCTCCAATAGTCGACTCGACTTAATCGCGCGTCTCGTAGCACGCTCCGGTGTTATTCCGGTCTTAGCCGTTCCCGTATAAACTCCAGTAAATCAGGATGAGAACTCAATCGCTGCCATTTTCAATGATTGCCGTTTCCGCCGCCCTATGCCTATCACCGAAACTCTACAGAAAGCATGGGACGCTGCTGACGAATCGATGAAGTCGGGTGAACCTGATAAGGCATTGGAGATTCTGCGTTCGGAGGCATGGGATGCATGCGATAACAACATGCAGAAAGCTCGCACTCTGAGGTATGCCGGCGATGCTGGGACGATGATCGGAGAGATGAATACAGCAGGCCAGAAACGACATTGGCAGAAGGCCCACAAGAACTACCGGGATGCACTAAACCTTGATCCTAAGGACAAGGAAACCCGCCGCAACATGAACAAGCTTGCATCTATGATGGATGAGAAGGCAATTTCCCTAGGGGCCGGTATGCAGTTGTTCGATGAGGGAAATCCAACCCCTCTGGGTCTAGTAGCAATGCTGGTTGCAGGAATGCTCCTGCTAGTTTCATTCAAGGTCATATCGGATTGGCTTGATGACACTGAGAATCCAGTAGTTACACTGGAATTTTCTTACATGCCAGCTGGATCTACAGAGAGAACAACCGCATTAGTTGAGATTGAGTTGTATGAGGACGATGCCCCCTTACATGTCGAGAACTTCATAATTTTAGCAGAGGAGTCTAGATACGACTTCACAATTTTCCACCGTATTATTGATGGATTCATGATTCAAGGAGGTGACTTTGAGAATAGGGATGGTTCAGGAGGATATACTGGCAAGTGGTTTGGATACTGTGATGGGAAGCAGTTCGACAGCTCGAATAATAGATACTCTCCAGAGACCTGTGATCAATCGAGATGGACCCTACCAGACGAGGCAGACAATGGACAACTCCATCGCCCTGGGGCACTGGCCATGGCCAAGACATCTGCACCTAATACTGGTAGCAGCCAATTCTACATCGTACCCGAAGACAGCACCCCAAGTCACTTGGATGGCGTACACACCGTATTCGGTATGGTAGTCAGTGGACTGGACCATATTACGGCAATCAGCGAAGTTCCTACTGGCAACAACGATCGCCCCATTGATGAGGTTCGTTTAGTTCGCGTGACCGTGAACGACTAGAATATACTTCATTGAGTCAACTTCATGGATTGAATCACTACCGCATCACCATAGGTGATGGCTTGAGCGAAGAGATGCCCTTCAATGCTCTATCAGAGTTTGAAACTTCAGAGGGCTCAAATTCCCGTTTCGCAGACATTGGAGCACTAGAGAAAGCCGGTATCTGTGACTTAGCGAATTTGCCAGTTTCAATTCGTATTCTTCTAGAATCTGCTCTACGCAAGTGCGATGGCTTCCTNGTAACTGAGGAAGATGTAGTGCGTATCGCTTCATGGAGCCCTGAGATGTCTCCTTCGGAAATCCCGTTTAGTCCGAGCAGGGTGATTCTGCAGGACTTCACCGGCGTACCGGCTGTAGTAGACATCGCAGCCCTAAGGGATGCCATGGTAGAGATGGGCGGAGATCCTGAGAGAGTAAACCCACAAGTTCCAGTTGACTTGGTAGTAGATCATTCAGTCCAGGTCGATGTCTCTGGACTCTTCCCTGATGCTAGAGAGCGCAATCTAGAGATGGAGTACAAGCGCAACATAGAGCGCTATGAGTTCCTCAAGTGGGGGCAGCAAAGTTTGGACAACTTCCGAGCCGTCCCTCCTGGGAGAGGCATTGTCCATCAGGTCAATCTCGAGTGGATTGCAACAGTCGCAAGAGAAGAAGGAGGGATTTGGATTCCTGATACCTTGGTTGGCACAGACTCACACACCACGATGATCAATGGATTAGGAGTCCTAGGTTGGGGGGTCGGAGGGATTGAAGCCGAGGCTGTAATGCTGGGCCAACCAATCTACATGCTACTTCCAGAAGTGGTCGGATTCGAGCTAAAGGGCTCGCTAAGTCCAGGGGTTACGGCCACGGACATGACACTGAGAGTTGTAGAGATGCTGCGAGAGCATGGCTGTGTTGGCAAGTTTGTAGAATTCCATGGTTCTGGTCTAGCCAATCTCAGCCTTCCTGANAGGGCTACAATAGCAAATATGGCACCTGAATATGGGGCCACATGCGGCTTCTTCCCTGTGGATCAGGAGACTCTCGACTACATGCTTCTTTCTGGCCGTGATCCATCCCATGTCGAGAATGTAAAGAGATATCTAGAGGCGCAAGGAATGTTCCATACTAATGCCACACCTGCTCCTCAATTCACTACATCTCTTTCACTTGATCTTTCTAGTGTAGAGCCATCACTTGCTGGACCCAAGAGACCTCAAGATCGAGTCGATTTATCGGCGATGAAAGCACACTGGAGAACAAGCCTCAACGCACCGATTGGTCACCAAGGGCATGGAGTAGATGCCTCCTGCAACGACGACAGTGCGGCAGTTGAGGGACGCGAGTGTGAATTGAATCACGGGGACATCGTAATTGCAGCAATTACCAGTTGCACCAATACTAGCAATCCCACCGTAATGGTCGCTGCAGGACTGTTGGCCCGCAAGGCCAGAGAACTAGGCCTCTCAATCAAGCCATGGGTCAAGCCAAGTTTGGCGCCAGGAAGCAGAGTGGTCACGGAGTACTTCGATGCCGCTGGACTGACTGAGGACCTAGATGCTCTCGGATTCAGTGTTGTTGGGTATGGGTGCACAACCTGCATCGGAAATTCAGGACCGCTCGACTTTGAGATCGAATCTGCCATAGATGAGGCCGACTTAGTAGTAGGAAGTGTACTTTCCGGAAACCGAAACTTCGAGGGTAGAATTCATCAGAAAATCAAGGCCAACTATCTGGCCAGTCCTCCTCTAGTAGTTGCGTACGCACTAGCAGGTAATCTCGACATTGATTTCTCCTCTGAACCTCTGGGATACTCTTCGGACGGTAGCCCCGTTATGCTAGCCGATGTATGGCCCAGTGATGATGAGATCCACTCCACTGTGCAGAGTGCAATAGGCCCCGAGATGTTTACCGAGCGCTACTCAGATGTACTTAGCGAGCCGCGNTGGGATGCTATTCCAAGCAAGACCGGTTCGCTGTTTGAATGGGATGAGGAATCAACCTATGTCCGAATGCCCTCATTCCTACAAGGCATCGGCCGCCAGCCCGAGTCAATAGAGTCAATCGAGAGTGCAAGAGTTCTGGTCAAGGTCGGCGACTCCGTTACTACGGATCATATCAGTCCAGCNGGTGCATTCCCTCATCATGGGCCAGCCGGACAATATCTCATTTCTAGAGGAGTTGAGCCCAGAGATTTCAACTCGTTTGGAAGCCGCAGAGGAAACCACGAGGTGATGGTCAGAGGTACCTTCGCCAACATTCGAATGAGGAACCANATTGCACCCGGGACAGAGGGTGGATTCACTACTCACTTCCCAACAGGCGAAGTGACATCAATCTACGAAGCCAGTACTCGCTATCAGGCCGACCAAACTCCATTAATTGTCCTAGCAGGATCACAGTACGGAACAGGTAGTAGTAGAGACTGGGCTGCAAAGGGTACACTACTGTTGGGTGTCAAAGCAGTAATTGCTACTTCTTTTGAGAGAATTCACAGATCAAATNTGGTNGGAATGGGNGTNNTGCCTCTGACTTTCGCAGAAGGTGAGGANGCGGATAGTCTGGANTTGGATGGCACAGAATCATTCGATATCCCTGCTAGTGCAGAACTCGAACCGATGTCCTCAATCACAGTCACCGCAACTAAGGTCGACGGCACTGAATTACAGTTCGATGCAGTAGTCAGACTGGACACACCCGTCGAAGTCGAGTACTACCGAAATGGCGGAATTCTGCCTACGGTATTGAGGAATTTGGCCGAAGCATGAAAGCCGCCAATGCAGCGCAATAGTAAGGAGGTTCTGAAATGGAGATGCGCGGTACTGTCAGATTCAGGTTCCGTTCGGCTGAGTATGGTGTTGATGTTTTACTTGAGGGCGAGGCTCGATGGGTCGAAGATTTGAGGCAACAAATCGGGCTTTCTGGCGATGTTGGAGTTCTACAGCCTTTGGCAGCCAGAATGACTGACCCTGACGAGGACGAACCGGAATCAGCAGTGGGCGACATGGGCTCTGATTACATGTCTGCATCTGAGGGTGAAGCAGTACTTCCAGGACCTACTCCCGATCCTTCCAGAATTCCTGCAGTAATCAGGAAAATCGGTGAATTCGATCTTGAGACCAGCATGAGTGAACTCGGAGGGAGAAAGAGCAGTGATCCAGACATGTCGGCAATCTGTGAGATTCTAGATGAATTGGAAGAGGAAGTCGAACCTCTGTCGGATACATTGTCGGGCGATCCACTCGCAGAGGCATGGATTCAGTTACTTCTCACACTAGTGGTAAGAGAACACGGCCACACATCCCTTCCTCTGAGCTCATTTCAGATGGCATTAGGAGAGCGTCTAAATCGTGATGCAGCGGAGTTGGGAATATTACTCGACAGACTGTGGATGATGGGCAGACTAGAGAGAATTCATGGTGGGGCTGAGACAGAATACTCTCCCAATCCTAGT
The DNA here is from genome assembly GCA_002709645.1 of Acidimicrobiaceae bacterium. Taxonomy (GTDB): domain Bacteria; phylum Actinomycetota; class Acidimicrobiia; order Acidimicrobiales; family UBA8592; genus UBA8592. Next base: position 4,948 of record PAQG01000009.1, on the reverse strand, counting down.
TGGATGCAATCTACTTGAGTAGGAGTATTCAACGCCTTAATTGATACTCAACCCCAAAGGGGTTGCCGAACTCATCGGGGGCGAAGGCATAAGTGGTGGCCGAAACTCGGACGGAGCATGTTGCATACGTCTGAGTCTGCCCGAAACCGAAACAAAGAGGCCCGCACAGCCCTGATGCTAGTCGTGTTGATGCTATCTTCACTGATGGTATCCTTAGTGCCAGCAGTGAGTGCCTCTCACATCACCCAATACGCTGTACAGAGAGATCCCTCACATCTTTCTGTTGGCGATTTGAATTGTGATGGCCACAACGATATCGTTGCAGTAAGCGAGATGGGACATTTCATCACCGTTCTGTATAATGATGGCTTAGGCAACTTCGCAGACAGACAGGATGTATTCATCTCAAATAACGACTCTATGCGAGCCGGTTTCGTAGACACTGCGAACTCTGTCGACGTTGAAGTTGGAGACATCGACGGAGATGACGTGAATGATCTAGTGTACTACCAAGAGAACATCAGATTCGTTGGAGAGAGCTTCGTACGGCCAGGAAACCTCACTACGATGTGGGGAGATTGCTCAAAGCGCGTGAATCAGTGGGATGACACTGAGATTACTGTATCCAATCCATATCACATAGGTATGGAGGTTGGAGACATTGACGAAGATGACAATGACGACATCATTCTCATTACAATGGATGCAACTGCAACCAATCAGTACATCCAGGTGTACAGAGGTACTGATCCATCACTGCTGACCAACCAGCAATCAGTACCAGTTCCCCTAACTAATGGGATGTATATGGAAATCCGGCTCGGCCATTGGGGTGAGACCGTACAAGGTAGCGGTTTACCAGGTGGTAGCCTTGGCGACTGTGAGGACCTAGATCTTTGGCTCCTCAGAACTCCTCCTTACAACACTGGTGTTGGAACATCGGTTGGACACTATGACAACATGACTGTCTTGGAATTCGATTGTCTGACCAAGACATATCCTAACCCACTTGATGCAACAGCCCAGGGAATCCACAATTTCAAACTCGACGCCGAGCACAACTATCCGCTATATGGAATGGATATTGCCGACACCGATGACGACGGCGAAATCGACATGATTGCCGCTGTAGACGGAATCACCGGCAACATCTCTTACGCCACTAGGTCAGGAACCAGTTGGAACACCCAAAACTATGTCTTCCTAGGTGACTATCTGGGCGCAGACATCACCATCGTTGACGTGAATAACGATGGGGAAGTCGACTTCTTCGTACCTACTGAGTTGACTCTGACAAGGGTTCAGGACTCATCCGCGCAGAATCAGACCTATCTATTGCTCGACAATTTGAGAGAAATCAACTCGGTCGAAATCGTTCTAGCCAATCCAAATGGACCTGGCTACCTCTCCTCATTGTCATTTGATGTCGGACGCAGACCAACTATGGCCATTCCAGGACAACTGGCAGGTGGAGAAAACAGTGCATATGAGATTATCATTGGACAGAAGGACTACTCATACAGATTCGCGAATAACGCGATGTGGCTGGACACCCAGGGTTGGGCAGGTGCGGGAGACTTCCTCTCTGTCCTGACTCTAGATAACGAGGATGTCGGAATCACAGGAGTAACAATCGCCCCTGCGGCATACAATCCTTCTACCGGCCAAGCCGAGATCGGTGAGGGAACTCGATGGGTCAATGTGACAGTGAAGAATACTGGACTGAATCCACTAAGCGGGTCAATTGATGTTGATTTGGAAGTTAAGGAGGTCTTAGGTGGGACTGACACCGTAGTTTACTCAAACGATTTCGAGGGCAATGAAGATACATCCAACTGCTCTAACTGTGCTTTCTCCAAGCACTCATACACCGGCATGTATGGCACAGGAGCTTCCTCTTGGCACATCGAGACAAACTCAACTGCAGCCACAGAAAATGTCTCTTGGTACGAGGCCGACAGTAACCCGACCAATTACTATTGGGCAGGTGTGGACTATGGCGGCAATGATGAGAACAACTCCGGCTACTACAACAATATGGATGAGGCATTAATTCTCGAAAATGTCGACCTGACTGGAGCTGATGCGGCATACATGGATCTCTCTGTAATGTGCACTGCAGCATTCTTTGAGCTATATCTAGCGGAACAGTATTCTGTTGTTGAGAGGTGGCTCTACGAAGACTCCTGTGGTATTGAAGTATGGAGCGACGGTAATGGATGGGAGTCAGTATTCTTCAACGGCGGCTGGGACAATGAGAGAATGTTCCGTATTCTAGCCCAAGGCGTTGATCCAGAATACAACACCTACAATGGTAACTTCTACTCCAACACAGCAACTGGCTGGATCAACTACACTGAGGGAGGCGGAACCTCCGAAGATCCAAACGAGTTGGAATCTATTGACTTGACTCCGTACGCAGGACAGGTCATCGATATCAGATTCCGCTTCCGAAGCGGACTTATGGGTTCTGTAGGGCCTGTAGGATCGTCTCAGGACACCGGTCTAGACGGTTTCGCTTTCGACAACATCACCATCAGGAAGAGAGATGTAACCTTCGGGACCTCTGAGACTGTAAGTCAGACACTCAACTTCAACAACTTCGCAGCTGGAGCCTCTGAGGAGGTCAGCCTGACAGCCGATTTCATTGACAACACAACTTATTATGTCAAGACTGAGCTAACCAACCCAACTGGATTTACCAATATGGATGACCTGAACGATGAAATCAAATTCCAATTGACGGTTAACAACTTGTTCGATCCATGTTTGGCCGAGGAACACTGGATCGATCTTGAGAATGGGGTACGTTACGCTTCTGGGGATCGTGATATCAGAGTCAAGGCCGAGAACTGTGGCAACACCATAACAGACTTCCAACTGGAGGCATTTATCCAGAATGCTGAACCAGATTTGGTTGCAATCGAGGATTTCTCTGGAGTAGATCCAATTTGGACAGATGATGGCAATTCAAATGGAAGCCGAATCGACGACTCTACCGGATCCAATGATATGCTACCTCAGAATGTGGGTATCTTCAACAGCCACGCCTATTGGCTAGGTCACCCTAGTGACGGCTATGGAGACAACTGGAACGAGACAATGACTCTCGATCCTATTCCTGTGGCTCAGTTCGGAGCAGACTTCACTTACCTGACATTCGATTACTACGCCGAAGGCGACTACCTCAAGGACAGTGGAGGTAACATTCTAGCTATCCGAGATGCTGCTAATCTAGAGATTACATGGACTAAGGACGGCGAATATTTCGAAGGAGTTGTCTACGGAACTTGGACCGATCTCAACGAGAACGGCATTCAGAACACCAACCCAGAAGATCCCAACTTCCACCGCTGTGAGGACTTCGACTTGAACGGCTATGACGAAGTAGAGTACTTTGGAGACCACTCTGACAACATCAATTCTGTCGTATGGTTTGATTCAGAGAATATCATGAAGTCTGTTACAGTTGACATGACTCATATCGTTATCCTGAACCGCACCAGTGCGGACACCTCGGAGTGGAGAGATGAGTGCACCTCTATGGCTGGATCAGAGGTTACTCTCACCTGGAGATTCCAGTCCAACGACGATGGAGTCAACGGCAATGCGGGTCTAGCCGGTTTCGCAATCGACAATATCAGAGTAGAGCAGTTCACCTTCGAGGATGATGGCTCATACACAGTCGATGTGAACGGACTTGATGCGGCCGAGAAGGACATCGTTACTCTCGGAACCCATGACTTCCAAAGTGGAATCTACAAGATTGATGTGACCACGATATTTGACAACACAGACCCATTGACCGCTTGGTACAATGAGACTGAGGTAAATACTGCAAACAACCACTCTTCCATTATCTTCAGCATCGCTAGCGCAGATATCACTATGCTACAGCCTGATGTTCTAGAGTGCGTATCAGATATCACATACGAGTGTGTCTACTCTACGAATCCAGGTGGAGCCTCAGCCCACGACTTCGCTGTTCCACTACTGAACGGAGTCATCGCTGGCGAGTACACTCTGACGATGAAGATCGTTGATTTGGATACTGGACAAACCGTTTACGAGGAAGCAAGCGAGAACGGTCCTTTCGACCTCGCACCTCATCAAAGAGGGCAAGCCAACTGGACATCACCATACAGTTCCTGGTATGACGGTCACACCTACAACATCAGTTTCAGTGCCCAGATAGCCCAAGAGGACGGTTCACTTGAGCCATCCGGAAATGACCGATTCTTCGAGATATTGTTCTACGACAATATCGATGTCGCCATTCTCTCGAATCCAACTGATCAGAACCGTCTGCAGAGTGTCAAGAAGGACCTCGATGCGATGGGAATGACATACACCCAGTTGCGAATGCAGAACTGGAATACCTATGGTACTCCTGATTGGGTTGAGCACTACAACAAGGTCCTGCTACCTTGGCAGACTGATTACAATGTGTACTATGGTGACTACTATGAGATGTTGGCCCAGACCAGAGATAGTGACGGCCTCAGCCTGACCGAGACTCTTGAGGACTACATGACTGGAGGCGGCACAGTACAGATGCACCTAGGTCCATATCGTAACGAATACCAGCCTAACAGGCTTCCATTCGGAATGGACATAGCTATGAGGAACCAAGTGAATTTCACAATGGATAACAGAATCCTCCACACTAATATCACCATCGTTGATCAGTTCCATCCGATTCTGAGCAATGTCGATCCAATCGCATTCAGCGGAATCAACGGCGGGTCTCATGTTGCACTCGCAGGCTTAGACACGGCTCAAGTTCAACTGACCCAAATCCCACAGGTCTGCGGTGGCCGCATTAGTGACCCGACCGGAACCTTCCACACACTGATACGAGACTCGGACTACGAATCCCAGTCTCTGTTATCGTTGTGTAACAGAGGTGCTGGTGGCCTGATTGTGACCACTATCGATGTTGAGAATC
>PAQG01000008.1 GCA_002709645.1 Acidimicrobiaceae bacterium | reverse complement strand
CTCGTGCATTAAAAACAGAGTTGCTTCGTTTGCGAGGGAAAGAAGTGACCGCTTTCGTTTCGAAGTCCTTGTACGAGTCCAGTGCCCGGCTTCTTGAGAATGGCGAGACAAGTTGGACCAATCTAAAATAAAATCCAGCACACCAATAATGAGAAAGGCAGATGTATGGAATTAGAGGGAAAGAGAATAATTATTACTGGTTGCGCGAATGGTATGGGAGCAGCGACAACTCGTGCGTTTGTGAATGCTGGAGCTCATGTTATTGGAATGGATATTGATGATGAAACCGGTGCTTCAGTCTGTACCGAAGCTACTGGTTCAGGATCAGCGCGATACATGCACGCTGACGTATCAGACAATGACAGTATTCAAAGTGCTTTTGCCGAAGCTGTTTCTACTCTGGGTGGTTTAGATGCTCTTGCGAACCCTGCGGGAATTCACCGGGCCGGAGTCACTGGTGAGATTACTGTTGAGGATTGGGATGCGGTTTTTGCAGTGAATGTGCGCGGAACGATGATCACGAACCAGGCAGCCCATCCTTATCTGAAGGAGTCAGGTGGCGGCTCCATCATCAATTTTGGTTCGATTTCGGGGCAGCGGGCGGAAGCTGGAGCAGCAGCGTATTCTGCTACGAAAGGAGCGGTGCATGCGTGGACGAGAAGCGCAGCCGGAGCTTGGGGTGCTGACAATATTCGAGTGAACGCGATTCTTCCGGCTATGCATACCCCTATGTCAAGAACAGCCGCTGAAGGTCTTAGTGAAGAAAAAATGAATGAACGGTATTGGAGAAACTTCCATGGGATTGCGTTAGGGCGTGACTATGGGGATGCTGATCGTGATTTGGGTCCAGTCATGGTGTTCTTAGCATCTGATGCTTCTCATTTCATAACAGGACAACTCTTACCCGTTGATGGTGGGCAAACAAACGTTAGATAAAGCATTCTTGCTATTTCGAGAAGGCATGGCTATATGCTTTGACCCTTCCTTGTTTTTGGAGATGGTTTGTGAATAGGCGTGTTGGAACTGGAGAACTGATCGTACTTGTTGCGTTTATGACCGCGACCGGTGCGTTAGCTATTGATCAGATGTTGCCTGCGTTTCCTGAGATGCGTCTCCATTTCGGATTGGATGAAGATTCCACACGGCTTTCGTTGGCGGTGACATTATTTTTTGTTGGCTGTGGTGTGGGTAATTTCTTTGCTGGCCCGCTTGCCGATGCGTTGGGACGGAAACCAGTAGTTTTGGGAAGTATGACCCTTTATGGGGTGGCGGCTTTCGCTTCTGCTATTTCTCCATCGTTAGAAGTGCTTTTAATTTCGCGTTTTATTTGGGGTTTCGCCGCTGCTGGTCCAAGAACGTTAAGTCAAGCCATGATTCGCGATAAATACTCGGGAGAAGCAATGGCTCGGGTAATGACGCTAATGCAAACAATTTTCTTCCTTGCCCCAATCGCTGCCCCTCTGATTGGCAAGGGTTTCCTTGAGCTTGGTGGGTGGCGTTGGACGATGGGGTTCGGTTTGATTCCGGCAGCCATTATCACTATTTGGGTTTCAACGATCGAAGAAACACTTGATCCTGAAAATAAACGATCTCTTGAGTTGGGTCGCGTGTTTGAGGGTTTCAAGTTGGTGGTGAAGAACCGGGTGACTTTCGGGTATGGGTTGGCGGTCACGTTCGGTTTCGGTGCTTTCTATTCATTTCTAGGAAGTACGGAATTAGTGTTGGAAGACATTTATGACTATGGGGACCAGTTCTTCTTGTTCTTTTCAATGATGAGCATTTTCCTTGGGCTAGCGGCTTTTATCGCTAACAGGATTTTGCAGCGGACGACGGCGAAGCGAATGGCGTTCCTTGCCGGTGTGGGTTTAGTTGTCTCGTCTGCGGGGATGCTGGTCGCGGCTTTGTCTACTAGTGGGAAACCTCCTTTTATGCTGTGGGTTGTTCTTTTCATGATCGCGAATGGTTTTCATATTGCTTTTTTCCCAACTGGGAACAGTCTTGCTCTTGACCCGATGGGGGCGCTGGCGGGAACAGCTGCTGCCGCTATTGGTTCTTTAACACTGCTTCTCGGGTCGTTTCTGGCTTCGTTTATTGACCGGGCGGTTTCAGGATCGGTGACACCTATTGCCGTGGGGTATCTTGTGTATGCGATTGCTTCTTTGGCTTCTCAGGTGTGGGCTGGTGCGTTATCTGGGGATTCCAGCCGGCCAGTCGCCGATAACACTGTTTGATTCAAGTTCTTCTATCTGTTCCTGCGTGTAACCAAGTTCTGCGAGAATGTCGTTGGTGTGTTCGCCAAGTATGGGTGCTGGCCCACCGAGCGGTAAATGTGTTCCGTCAAGGTGGAACGGGTATGACAGGTATGGGGTGTGTCCTGTGATGGGGTGTTCGTAGGTTTGGAAGAAGTTTCGGTGTTGGTGTTGCGGGGTTTTTCCGCTGTCGTTGAAATGCATGCACGCTGATGCAGGTATAGCTGCGTTCCAGAGTGACTCTGCTGCTGTTTCTGCGTCTTGTGTGTGTGCCCATGTACGGATTATTTCATCAATTTTTTCAGTGTCGTTTTCTCGGTCATAGTTTGCTAGTTCAGGGTTGACGTATTTGATGAGGGCTTTCCATTGCTGGTCGTTTTGGATACTGATGGCTAGCCAAGTGTCGTCGCCTCTGGTTTTGTAAAGTCCTTGGGGTGAGGCGTTCGGGGCTTTGTTTCCTTGCCTGCTGAGGGTGGTTCCGTATGCGCTGTGTTCAACGACTTGTTCCGCTGCTGCTTGTAACGCTCCTTCGATGAGGGGTAGTTCAACGAGTTGTCCTTTTCCGATGCGTGTCCGTTCGGTGAGTGCGAGAATGGTAGCGAATACTGCGTGCATGCCGGCGATGCTGTCAACGGGTCCTCTGGGATTAAGTGGTGGACCGTCGGGATGGCCGGTTCGGTTCGATAGACCGCTGACTTGTTCCATGTTCATGGCAAATCCGACCCAGTCTCGCCATGGCCCACCAGTTCCATATGCTGGGACGCGTACGAAAATTGCTTGGTCGTTGAGTGCGTGAATGTTTTCCCATGTGAAACCCCATGATTCGGTGACTCGGGGACTGTAGTTTTCGATGATGACATCGGCGTCTGCGATGATTTTCAGGGCGATGTCCCTTCCTGTTTCGGAATTTAGGTCTAGGTTGATGACGCGTTTACCTGCGTTGGCGCCGTGGTAGACGGGTGACCATTCCCAGAGTTTGTCTTCTATGGGGATTGGGAGGCCGCTCGCCCATCGCATCCCGTCGAGTCGGATGTGGGATTCGATTTTGATGAGTTCTGCACCGAGTACTCGGAGGAGGTTGGTAGCGACAGGTCCCGCCCAGAAAGCGGAAAGGTCAACGACTTTGACCCCGTGTAATGGTTGGTCATTGCTTTTTCCGAATGCGGGCACGTTTGCTGGTCTTGGATTATATGCGTCGTGTTTCCCTAGTGGAGGTGCTTCGCGAAGCGGGGCGAGGTTGCTTTGCCCGAACTGGTATGGGGGGCGTGGCTGGGTAAATCCGTGCGGGTTTTCAACAAATACGTTCCGTTCGGCGAAGTGATCGAAGGACGCGATTTTGTCGCCGGTTCCGATGGGTCCAACGGGGATGCGGAATGCGGATGCGAGGTCAACGAGTTCTTGAACGGTTCGTTCTTTGGTGAATGACCAGATGCGTTCCCATACTTCTTCTCTTCGTTCCATTCGTGTGTGGAAATTTGCGAGATCATCGTTTCCGATCCAGTCTTCGGCTCCGATCATGGAGCAGAAGTCCTGCCATTGTTGTCCTGTGATGGTGCAGAATCCGACCCACCCGTCTTTTGCTGGTTCTACCGAAGGTATTTCTATTTGCCGTGTCGGCCTGAAATCAGGNGCGAAGTGGTCAAAGATCGGTCGGTAGGTTTGGAAGGCGAGCATCATTGATTCATATTGGNNGACNTCAATATGNGTGCCTTCTCCGGTTTGTTGCGCGGCGAGGGTGATGGCGAGTATGGCTGGTGCGCTGAGTGCTGCNGCGACNAANTCTCCGAGGTCGCCGCCGCAGGCGGAGGGTTCTTCNCCTGGGATGCCACGGTTTTCTGTTGCTCCGGTGAGTGCTTGGAGGGTGAAATCGTTTGCGGGCCGGTTAGCCCATGGTCCTGTNGTNCCNAAATGNGTGAGGGAAGCAACAACAANACGTGCTGATATTGTTCGAAGCTGTTCTGGAGTGATTCCTAACCGTTCTGCCTCTTCGGGTTGATGGTCGTCAAGAACAAGGTCTGTTTCTGTGATCAGGTTAGCTAATCGTTGTTTTCCTTCACTTGTTTCCAGGTCTATGACTATGCTTTTCTTCCCGGCGTTGAGGAATCGCCACCATGCAGCGTCCTCACCTTCGGGAATGCTTGTTTTTGACGCCGACCATTTTCGGAACGGGTCACCGTGAGGTGATTCAACCTTTAGTACGTCAGCTCCGGCATCAACAAAGAGTTTCCCAATGTATGGGGTTGTAGTGTGGCTGCCCATTTCAAGGACTCGTAACCCTGAGAGCGGATAGTGTTGTTCCATTTCCCCATTTCCCCGTTATGCGAAGTGTGACCACATCTTACGGTGTCTATGCGTGCGTTGCGAATGACAGTAGTAGTGATAAATACACTCGCAGGCGCAATGGGAACACCAAAAAACAGAATAAACCCTCCGGGATAGATCTTGCAGTGTTTTTCACAACCCGAATCAAAATCAATTACTGAAGGATTTGTAGTAAATATTTTTGTGGTGGAGTGTATTTGAATGCAGAAAACATTAACGACGAGAAAAACAAAGCTCTTTGTCGCTATTTTTCTTAGCGTTACTATTCTCTTACCGGCTTGTGGAACCTCACCCAATCAAATTAGTGAGACAGTCAGTTCTCCCACTTCCACCACGACTCTCACTCTCACTCCCACACCTCAACCCCCGCAAGAACCCCAACCTGAACCCACTCCCACACCTCAACCTGAACCCACTCCCACACCTCAACCTGAACCCACTCCCACACCTCAACCCCCGCAAGAACCCCAACCCGAACCCACTCCCACACCTCAACCTGAACCCACTCCCACACCTCAACCCGAACCCCAACCCCAACCCGAACCCGAACCCGAACCCGAAGATCCAATCACCTGCGAAGCAGGATACGAACTAGACAATGGAATATGTGATGAAATTGACGCCCTGATTGTTGATCAGAACTTACGTTCAATTTATCTAGAAGACCCTTATCTCTACTTTGATAGTTTTGATGACCTAGGTTACTTTGAGGGAAATAACTACTGGCATGATGGGTACCCGAAGCCCTCCGATGGGATGCTCCTGCCGAACGACTTCCCCATACTCTCAACACAATTCACTATTGAAGCAAATGTGTTCTCTTTCGCGGATGACTACCGGACTGTGCAAGTAATTGTTGGGAATGATCAGAAACCCGCGAAAAATAAGGATGAAGAGGACAGGCCGCCTACGATCGTTATAGAAGATGGGCATCGAATATGGTATGGGTTCGGGTATTGTGACCCGACAGTAGTTGACGAATGCAATGACGATGATCAATCCCAAGTGCGTTTTGAGGTTGATAATGTCCTTATTCCTTCTACTTGGCATCATGTTGCCTTTACGTTTGAAAACACTGAACTACGTCTCTACGTTGATGGGGTAATGGTGCATAGTGGAAACGTCCCTGCCGGAGTAGCCCCTCACCCTGTAGCTATTTCAAAGCTAGGTCATTGGTTTCTCGGCAAAATAGATGACCTTCGTATCTGGGATGTAGCCAGAACAGAAGTAGAGATCAATAATGCTATGAGCGAACAGTTGCAGGGAAATGAAACCGGACTGATTGCCTATTACCCCATGAATACAACATCAGAGTTTGAAATAGAGGACATGAGCGTTAATTCCTTCCATGGCACCATGGTTGACACGGACATCCGATCTAGATTCTTTAACACTCCGGGAAATAACTGCCCGATCCCCGTAGGGAGTAATCAGTGCCCCTACCCCACCATTAACGCCGCTCTTGAAGTCGTGAATTCTGGTGAGCGGATTTACGTAAAGGAAGGGCGATATTCAGAGTTCGTTAAGGCCTTCAAACTTAACTACATAGATCAGGATTCTGAAACAGATTTTTTTAACGTTCCTTCACCCAACCCAGCGATAATTCTTGAAGGGCAAAACGATCAGGTAAAGATTGACGGAACTGTTCCTGTAAATGCAACTTGGGAAGTCATTAACCACAATGGTAACGATATCTACAAAGCTGTTGTTGACATGCATGAGATCTCATTACTTGCTGGCGTAAAAGTTGAGAGTCTCATTAGCTTGTTCGTGGATGATCGTTTCATGATTCCTGCAATGCCTGACAACTTTAAGAACCCCACCGACCCGACCACCGGCAACCCTAACAATCCAGAACCTGGGACGATTTGGGATTTACGGCTGGATAACCCACACATACACGACTTGGGGTATTTGCCAGGCGAACTCGCGAACCTTGACTTTGAAGAAGAATGGTCCTTTGACTCAGCTACTAACACGCTGTATCTCTACCCAAGTCAGAACTATATTCCCACCTCTTCCAATGTCCGGGTCCGAGTGCGAACAGAAGTAATGCACTTCAATCATGTCAATAGTTTTGAAATAAAAAATATCCATTTCTGGGCCGGAGCATTTAATTTACGTAACGGAAGTTTCATAACGTTGGAGGACTGTAGAGCATCTCATAGTTGGGCAGTGGGCCTTTTAGAAGACGAACTCGGACCTGGTAAAGGAAATTACATTTTTGGTGGTTGGAATAACACTGCTCGGAATTGCATTTTTGAGTTCATCAACTCAGCCTTCGCACTGAAATTTCAGGATGTCATGTTCCCTTTATGGGAAAACCTGCTTTTCCAGTACAACGACTGGTTTAACAACGGAGATGACGGCCACGTATACGCCCCCGGAATAGCAGATAACTACAGAGGCACGTGCGGGAATCCAAATTTATGTGAGGATACCCTATTTGGACCCAGTGTTTCTCGGTATATAACTATGGATCAAACATGGACTGGTGGCCCTCAACCCGGTTTACGCTCACTGGTGGAATACATGCGTATCGAAAACCAGTACTTGAACCAAGATGGCGCTGGCTTACAGCGCACCACAGGAAACGCGTCCAAATCCACTACACGCTACAGTTGGCTGATCAACACGAATAGAAACGGGATGCGGCTGGACAGTATGTGCAGTGGGACAAGCGCCTACGTCCACCACGTTGTAGCAGCAGGCCAGAAACGCGGTTTCCGCCTTAAAGGTGATTACCACAAAGCCTTCCATCTTTCCGGCTACGACAATAGAACTTTTGATATTAGCATCCCTCATAACAAATATTGCGGGACAGATAAACAGGGCGATCAAGAAACCGGCGGACTCAACAGCATCTTATTGAACTCCTTCGCTGAAGCCAGTTTGGCTTGTGTAGCTGAACCATGCTGCACTTACCACGATGAAACGAACTGCACAGGCTACGTAGAGGGAACTGCGGTGAACGCTGACAGCTCTACCGCTGTTCAAAGTGACAGCCGCCTTGCGCTATTAAGTCTGGGAGTCTGGTGGGGAAGAGCCCTCAATGAGGGCTATAGCCTCCCCTACCAGCATATTCATACTGAGCTAGCTGCCCCATTCATTGATAATCGTGGACGTAGCGACGCATCTCTTATCGAACAGTTTGGGGCTGACCCCTTTGAACAAGAGATGCAAAACTATGATTTCCGTCCGCGTAAAGGGTCACAACTCATTGATGCAGGAGTAGTCATTGTCGGTGTCAACGATGGTACAGACCCCACAGTACAACTTGATGAAATCTTCCCTGACCCAGTGGCCGACCCGGATTGGAAGACCAATCCACTTCCACACAATGTTGACTTACTCTACTCTGGACAAAATCGTCCATATGTCGGGGAAGCACCAGACATAGGCGCTTACGAATACGGTGACACCGTCTACTGGATCCCCGGATACCGCTACCCGCACCCCTCAGTCCCTATTCCCGGAGATGGAGCCATTAACGTACCCATCGATTACAGCCTAGTTTGGAATTGGCCTTACAAGAAAGACTACGCGGGTACCACAGCCACCGTAACTGTCACCGGACCGGGGATTAACCGGACAGAAACATTCACTTATCCGGACAATGTGCTCTTTGAAACTTTTCTCCCTGATTCTACGTATACGTGGTCAGTTACCGTAGATGGAGTAAGTGGAGGAGAGTGGTCATTCACCACTGCAGATGATATCCATCCGATAAGAGATGTCAGCCGTGATACGGCAGTTTCTGCCCAGACTCCTCCCAGACATGATGCCAACCTTGATGTCACAGATACCACGATGGCGTTTATCCAATTTGACATACCGAGTTCAATAGATACGAACTCAGCCATGTACTTGGAACTCACCCCTGATGAGGTCAACGCTTATGGCGGAAATCTCACTCTGTATAAATTCAATTACGGTGAATGGAACGAGAATCTGGGTGATAAAAATATTGGTTCAATCAACATAACAAATGAGCTCTTAACTCCTTTACTAGTCATGGCTTCCACCTCTCACCCTCTTACCAGTGACACTCCAATATCTTTTGATGTTTCGCAGTGGATTGATGATTCAGGTGAAATCACCTTTGTTTTGGGAACTGACGTAGCTACAGATGACATTTCTTTCTATAGTCGCGAAAAACAATTCACTGATGGCTCAGCAATCACAGATGGAGACGGTGTGTACCAGCACGGTTATGGCCCTCAAGTAGGTGTTTGGCCCCGAATCCGTTTCCCGTAACAAAAAAATTAAAACTGTTAGAAACATTGAAATTGCCCAAAACCTATTTCTGGCTTTTTCCGCTTTAATTCCACGCTTTTTCGGTTATGCGTAGTGTGACCACATGTGGTCGAGTTGTTCGCAAATGTAGCCGATGTGGTCAGCGTTGAGACGATGGTGGATAGGGAGAGTTAATGCTTTATCCATTGCGTGATCACAGTTGGGTAACCCGTTCTCTGGTTTTCTGTGAGTGATGTCTGAGAATCCGGGTTGGCGGAGAATGTTCCCGGTCCATACCATCCGAGTTGACACACCCCTCTCTAAAAGGAATTGCTGAACTTGTTCGCGTGTGAATGGGGCGTCTTCATTGATGGTGAAGCAGAACCGCATCCATGTGGTGTCAGTATCTGGTTGTGTTTGACCAACGGTTACTCCTTCTCGTGTTTGCATGAAGTCATTGAGTTTCTGCCAGTTCGCGTGTCGTTGTCCGTTGAATTCGTCGATTTTTTTGAGTTGGACGACTCCGTAGGCGGCGCTGATTTCATTGGGTTCGAAGTTGTATCCGATACTGTCAAAAACGAAGACCATGTCGTAGGGGGTTCCATCGGCGAGTTCACCGAAGTGAGCGGTTTCATCTTTACGTGACCCGTATAGGTAACTTTCGGATCTTCTACCCCATCGTCGCAATGAAAGGCATAGGTCAAGGTCTTCTTCGGAGTTGATGCCGACCATGCCACCGGTACCGGCAGCGGTCATGGCGTGACTGCGAGCGAAACTGGTGACACTGATATCTGACCGGGTTCCCGTTCGTTCTCCTCTTTGCCAACTGTCAAGAACGTCACAGGAGTCTTCAATAACTTTCAATCCGTGCTGGTCTGCAATGGAGCGGATAGAATCCCAGTCGGGGCAGTTTCCGCATAAGTTGGGTGTGAGTATCGCTTTGGTCCGTGGCCCGATCAGTTCCGGTATCTGCGTTGCGTCTATTTGATACGTGTCTGGTTCTATGTCGGCGAAAACGGGGATAATACCGGATTGAACCATGGGTGCGATATCTGTTGAGAACGTGAGCGGGGAGGTGATGATTTCATCGCCAGGTTCTAATCGAAGAAGGTCAATGGCGAGACGGAGCGACGATGATCCGGAATTGACCATTACTCCATGGTCTTTGGACAGTAATTCCGCAACCCTTTTCTCTAATATCTCAACGTTCTCGCCGATTTCTAGAGTTGGGTTGTTCTTCATGACGTCAAGAACAGCTTCGATTTCTCTTTCGTCGTGTGCAGCTCCTGCGGGAGGGAGTTGCATGGCGTTACCCTCGGGTGAATGCCGGACTGGCATTGTCAGGTGTTGTCGTTAACGGTTGTTGGAGTTCTTCAAGAGTGGGTCCGTGTTCATTCGCTATTGATGAAAGTTTTTGTAGATCCATTCTGTATACGTTCGCTGCGTTTTTTCCTAGGACGTCACGAAGGTCCTGCTCGTCCCAACCGGCGAACGTATTTCGGAGTGCTTCTCGTGTATGCGGGTATGTGCCTTCGTCGTGTGGGTAGTCGCTACCCCACATCACTCGACCTACGCCAAGTTCTTTAATGGCTATTGCATCACTGGGAGCTGGGAAACTGGCTCCTACCCAACAATTCTGGTTGAAATAGTCAGATGGTTTCTGGGGCAGCATTTGTTCCGCTGTCATGCCTAACTCTCCAACTCTTCCGGTGTTGACCATCTGGTTCCAAAATGTGTCCATGCGGTCAAGTGTTGGCTTTACCCAACTGACTCCTTGTTCAGTCATAACGTATTTGAGTTTGGGGAATCGTTCGAACACGCCGCTGAGTATGAGATGCCACATTGATTTCTGGGCGTAAAAGGGAACTTCCATGAGTAGTAGGAATGGGGTGGCTGGGTTCCCTTTGTAGTTTGGCACTCCGGTTCCTCCATGTTGGGTGAGAACTATCCCTAAGTCTTCGCAGACTTCCCATATCGGGTCGTATGTACCGGTGAAATAATGGTCCAGATCAGAGTCTGGTGGAACATGCGGGATCATAACACTGGTGAAACCATTATCAGCTGCCCAGCGAACATCTGATATGGCTTCATCAATGTCATTAAGAACGATTTGTGGGAGTCCACACCGTTGCCCAGGTAGTTCATCACAAAAGTCTTTTAACCACCGTGCGTGGGCTCGGAGGCCCGCTAGTCTTCTTTCGAAATTTTTTGGCGTCGGTTGTGGAGCATTGAATTGGGCGGTTGGAAAGAATGGGGGCACAGTATTGGGGAAAACAATCTCAGCGACGATTCCATCTTCGTATTGTTCAGTTGTTCGACGATCTTTATCCCAATTTCTGTCTCGTGAACTTCCTTCAGGTGCGCTTTCCTGAAGGTCTCGAAAAGGATTTCGGTATTGGTTTCGCCATTCTTCGAACTCGTCATGCCACCGTGTTTCAAGGTAGGGCTTGTAATCAAGGATCTTGCCACCGGCATGGGTATCTGATGAAATAATGGTTACGCGGTCCCCCATTTTTTCCTTTCACACGTATCTGTAGTTATGAGATACATTCTACGGGGTCTAAGCTGGCTTGGCGAACGAAGATCGTAGGAGGGATGAATGCCGTTAGAAGGTTTGCTTTCTGGGAGAAGGGTTCTTGTTGTTGGCGCCTCATCAGGTTTGGGAGCTGCGTTTGCCAAAGCTGCGGTTTCACAGGAAGCTATTGTCACTGTGTCTGCTAGACGTTCAGATCGTTTGCAGGACCTTGTTGAAGAGATGGGCTCAGGTTTCGCTGTCGCTGGTGATGCAACGTTGCCTGAAGACGCGAAACGTGTTGCTCAGTCAGCTGCTGATGCGATGGGCGGCATTGATTTGATGTTTTATGTCGCCGGATACGGGGTTCTCCAACCCATAGGAGAAACTAATCCGGATGTGTGGACTGATGTGTACCGGGTGAATGTGCTCGGAGCGAACTTGGCAGCGTCCGCTGCTTTGGACCATATGGATCGTGATGGCATCTGTGCTTTCATGTCATCGCGCACCGTGGGTGACGCTAATGCCCTGTTTGGTTCCTATTCGGCTTCGAAAGCAGCACTTGATCAGTGTATTCGCACGTGGCGGGTGGAACACCCCGACCGGCGGTTCATTCGCGTGGTGATGGGAAATTCGCAACCAACGGAATTTGCGAATCAGATGGGCCTTGATTTACTTGGTGATGCTCTGGAGGCGTGGCAGCAGCAAGCTATTCCATCTGCCATGACTGACGCGGACGATGTAGGCCTTTTGTTAGCCCAGTCATTTGGTGTGGCTCTTGACCATCCTGATATTGATAGCAGCGAACTGAAGCTTGACGCCCGCGAAGCCTAACCAGTTTATTCTTGTTCGCTTTTCCATTCATTTATAGCTTCTTCACAATGGCCAAGCAGACTCGCTACGTTTGGATACCCGGCATATGGGGCGAGGATAATAAGCGTTTCCCGTAATTCATCGGCGGTGAGTTCCCCACGTTTTAACGCTGATTTGGCCTGAATTTTCCAAATGTCGCCTTGTCCTTGTGATGCGATAACTCCCATGAGGAGAAGACGCCGGTCACGAATGGATAACACGTCGCGCTCCCATACTTCTCCGAATAATGTTCGAAGCATCACATCAATGAAAGGCATGGTGCCTTCGGGCATGACAACGACATCGCCGGCGTACACCTCGGTGAGGTTCTTAGCGCCTTTCTCGTAAAGTGTTTCTTCTTCGCTCATTATTTTCTCCTATTGTGTTTCAACGGTGTAGGCGTTATAGACGTTTGGCATGGCATCGTGAATCCCTTGAAGAAATTCAAGCATTCCGTCTCTGGGCCAACCAATGTCCATCGCTAACGATAAATCTTTTTGGCTGATTCCGACCTGTGTCAACATTTTCTCTTTGAACTCTCCGGCGAAATGCTCAGCAGGTATGTCAAGCAGGAGGCTGAATTGTTCTGTGAGGGTTCCGAGTTGACCCATGTGTTTCCATGCCTTAAATAACGCTTTTGGGTCTCCCCCAGTTGAGGTCATCAGATCATGCGATGTGGTTGCTGCTGCGAATTGGGCGTAGGTCATGACATTCACGGCGATCTTGAGGGCAGCTCCGGAACCAACAGGTCCCGCTGAGATGATTTCATCAGCGTAAATATTGATGAGACCGACGGCTTCTGCCGGGATTTCTTCCAGTCCACCAACGAGTACGGTTTGGGCTCCAATTCGGGCTTGGACAGCTCCACCTGCCACGCATACGTCGAAAACCTGCACGCCCCAGTCAACAGCGAGGTTACGAGCTTCAATGATGGTGTCGGGAAGGACCGTTGAGTGAATGAGTATCGTGAGGCCGTCATGCGCCCCATCACAAATCCCATCGGGCCCTTCGAGAACGGCGCTGATGTGTTCTGCTGCAGGGACACAGATGCTAAGGACGTCACTTGCCGCTGCGACTTCAGCGGGGTTTGCTGCCGCATGTGCTCCGAGGGAAACAGCGGTTTCTACTGCTTGCGGGTTAATGTCAAAAACGGTGACGGTGTCACTGTTGGTGATCAGGTTCTCTGCCATGGCAGAACCCATATCTCCAAGTCCGATGTAGCCGTATCGTGTCATGTGGTCCTCTTTCCGGGTGTGAATGTTATTGGGAGTTTCGTCCAGCCGGTGACGTTACTGGAATGGAAACGTACTTTCTCGTCATGGTTAACTTCATAATCTGGTAACCGGCGGTGGATTTCTTCGATAGCGATTTTTCCTTCCATGCGTGCGAGAGCTGCGCCAAGGCAGAAATGGGCTCCGTAACCGAACGCAAGGTGTCGGTCTGCGTTTCGGTGAATATTGAATTGTCCGGCTGTGGGACCAAATTCTCGTTCGTCATGATTTGCGGCTCCTATAAGGAGAAGAACTGAGTCGCCTTTTTTAAGGGTATTGCCGTGCAGGTTCATGTCTGTTGTCATGGTCCGGTGCATGTATTGGGTGGAGTTGTGGTAGCGGACGACTTCTTCCACTGCCGAGGGTGCGAGTGTGAGATCCTGAGCGATTTCGTTTTGTTGCTCAGGGTGCCGTGAGAGGAGCTCTATAGCGTTTGCGATCATTTTTGTTGTGGTTTCATGCCCGGCGATGACGAAAAGGATGCAAAATCCGAGGAGTTCTTCTTCTGTTAGGGAACGTCCATCAACTTCAAGTGCAAGGAGGTCATCAATGATGCCTTTTCGGGGGCTTTTCTTTCTTTTGGGAAGGTCATCTATGAAATATTGCAGCATTGCGAACATTCCTTCAGCTGCTTCTTGCGGGATTTCCATTTTTCCATCTTCTCTGATAAGGATTTTGTCTGAGTGTGAACGGAGTTCAGTCCGGTCTTGTTCGGGAATATCTAAGAAGGCGCTGATGACGTCCATGGGGAAAGGGCTAGAGAGGTCATTGACCAGGTCCGCTGCACCTTTTTCTATGATTTGGTCGAGGTATTGGGTGAAGATGTTTCGGATTTCTTCTTCCATTTGGGCGATGCGTCTTCCGGTGAAGATGCGGTTTACGAGCTTGCGGAAGCTGGTGTGGTCGGGTGGGTCCATTTCGATCAATTGTTGGAATCCGGCGCGTTGGTTACTTCCCCTTCTTCTGCTTTCAAGAGCCACTCCCCCAGTTGATGAGAATGTTTCAAAATCACGAAACGCGTTTTGGACGTCTTCGAAGCGGCTTAATACCCAGAAGGACAGTTCCGGATTCCAATATGCGGGGGCTTCTTCTCTGAGGCGCCGGTAGGTCTCGTATGGGTCGTCGTGAAGATCGAAAGCGTACGGGTTATATACGAGTTCAGTGGCGGTCATGGGTGTCCACGCTAGTAGGGGCGGTAGAACATGACAACAAGAGCGATCTGGACTATGTTGCGCGTCGAGGAAATGATTGATGGCCGGAAGAAAGGTGGAGATGTGAGATTCGAATCGAAAACAGCGATCGTTACTGGCGCCGGAGGCGGAATCGGCGAAGCGTATGCTCGGGCCCTTCATGGTGAAGGCGCGAATGTCGTGGTTGCGGAACTCGATGAAGGAAACGGCCGTCGGGTCGCTGACGATTTGGGTGATAGAGCAATGTTTGTT
>PAQG01000007.1 GCA_002709645.1 Acidimicrobiaceae bacterium | reverse complement strand
CGCTGGTGAGGGAAGCCCAAGTTTGCTAAAAACTGTGGACTCAAGGCAGACAATGGGGGTGTTTTCTGCTCGGGCATCCGCTATTTCTTCTGAAATATCAAGCACTGGATTTTCTATCATGTCGTTATTCTAATCCAAGTAATGCAATCACAAATTCAACGGATCTCTAGAGCTAGATGCTGCGGTAGATCAGAAATGCTATTGACAATGCCATAACTTGACGTTGCGGCACGCTCGTCAGAAACTTTCTCATAATCCCAAGTTAAATCATGAGGGATATGAATAGCTCTCCCGCCTATAGCAATAACTGGAAGAACATCACTACGGAGGCTATTACCAGCCATAACGAAATTCTCGGGTTTAATGCCAAGGCCATTTAGAAAGTCAAGATAAGACTCCGGATCTTTTTCATGGAAGATCTCAAAACCGGCGACGACAGTATCTAAACCTGACTCCTCGATTTTGCTCCGCTGATGCAGAAGATCGCCCTTCGTAATGATGAAAACATCAAATTCTTTAGATAACGAACGGACTGTTTCCTCAACACCTTCCAAAAATGTAACCGGATGTTGGAGAAGTTCCTTACCCCATGAAATGATCAACTCAATATCAGAGCTTGAAATCGTTCCTTGAGATGCTATATGAGCTGTCTCAATCATAGAAAGAGTAAACGATTTCACACCGTAACCGAAAAGCCGAAGGTTCGTTATCTCATTAGAGGAAAGCGTTTGTTCAAGATCCCCATCAGAAGAATATTTGTCCATTAATTCAAGAAACTTTTCTTCAACTTGAGCGAAATAAATTTCACTCTCCCAAAGAGTGTCATCGGCATCTAACCCAATCAGTTTAATTTCGCTCATCTGTTTCCTTAATCACTAAAAATTCTAGTTTCATACCACAAGTCTATTCGTTTCATGATGGAGTTCTTCTCTTCCAGCGGGATGAAAGCATGGTGGATGCTGGTCTTTGTTATTGCTTTAATTTCTTTCCACCCCCAACCAAATGAATTATGGCACTCCCAGAATTCGTTACTCATGGAAGTAGCGGACATTAATCGGTTATCAGTATTGATGCTGACCTGAAAACCAGATCTAAGAAGCGTATCCACTGGATGCTCATTGAAAGAATTCACAACACCGGTATGAAGGTTTGATGTGGGGCAAATCTCTAACGGGATACCTTTCTCAATGACGGTGGAAGCAATCGGCCCCAAATGGAAGTCGCTCTCTGATGCGGTTACTTCATTAGCTACAGAAACACC
Organism: Acidimicrobiaceae bacterium; assembly: GCA_002709645.1. Classification (GTDB taxonomy): domain Bacteria; phylum Actinomycetota; class Acidimicrobiia; order Acidimicrobiales; family UBA8592; genus UBA8592. Next base: position 17,396 of record PAQG01000007.1, on the reverse strand, counting down.
ATGGCCTATTCTTCCTGCACTACAGACATCAACCGCTTCTTTGACCATTTCTGGGCCCGTTGCCTCACCAGCATGAATAGTTACAGGAATTCTATTCTCTTGAGCGTAAGTGAAAGCTTCAAGATGTAGGTGAGGGGGGTAATCGATTTCAGGCCCGGCAATATCAAACCCCACAACGCCTTTCTCTATAAAATCTGAAACGATTTCTACTATTTCCATGCTCCGCTTGTTCGATCGCATCGCACAGAGAATAGCTTTCACTACAATTTCGCGTCCCTTCATTCCTGAATCGAAACCTTCTAGCACTGCAGAGATGATTTCGGATAGAAGAAGTCCTCGTTCTTGAAACAACTCTGGNGCGAAACGAATTTCNGCGTAAATGACCCCATCGTTGTNNAGATCTTCTACGCATTCTGNTGCGACGCGGTGCAGGNATTCACGTGTTTGCATAACCGCAATCGTGTGAGTGAAAGCTTCAAGGTATAACTCAAGATTTCCTTGTTTCGCAGTATTGAGCATCCATTCTGATAGTTCGGCTTTGTTATTGCTAGGTAGGTNTTCGTAACCCNTCTCTTCAGCTAACGAGATGATTGTTTCCGGTCGTAAGCCCCCGTCAAGATGNTCATGNAGNAGTACTTTNGGGCACTGNGTAAGAGATTCTTTAGTGATTTCCAACACGGTCATCGTAGCTCTAAATTTCAAANCCTTGNAGCGGCATTTCNGNAGAACGCTGTAGCCAATTGTCATCTAAGTAGTTAGCTGAACCTTCAATTACATGCAGGGTGAAAGCATGACGGGANGTGTCCGACAAATTAGCGCTTGACCAGTGGGGGAGAAGGCCGTCAATGACAACTAATGTGCCCTTTTCAACTTCAAGAGGNATTTTCTTCTCAGTAGGGAATTCGGTGTNGTCAAAAATTTGCATTTCNGTNCCACCNGNTTCTTTTCTCCGGAACCTCTGCTTTGGTTGTAAGGTATGNAAACCTGGAAGACACCATAAACAACCATTCTCTATNGTTGCATCTTCAAGAGCNACCCAAAATCCCTTTACTGAAGGTGGATCGGTCCANAGAAAAGGGTGATCTGTGTGCCAAACTACTTCGCCNCCNATTTTTGGNGGCTTAAAAATATACATTGATTGGAGAAGAAGAGGGTCTTTGAAACCCACATCTCTGGCTAGTTGCGCCATTTTNGGTTTTCGAACAAAATTTGAGAAAANAGGATCTAAATCATGCATAGCGTGCCCAACTTTGTTTAACGANACGTTGGTTGGAAGTGAAGGATCNGAGTTCTCTTCGAAGAAGAAACGGATCTTGTCTCCAGATGTTAGGAAGTATTCTTCTTGAGCGTGTTTTTGCTCAGTTGTTGAGAAGACAGTGTCACTTTCGCTAGGTTCATATGCATTTACAATGTCCGCCATTCGATCCCGAAGCGAGTCGCACTCATCTGATGTGAAAAAATCTGGGAGAACAAGAACTCCATCTTGATCAAAAGATCTTTTCTGAGTATCACTTAAACCAAGCATNTNGTTACGTTTGCCCTTTTCTGTATATCTGNCCGTTAGCTTCAGGCATTCTAAGNCGTTGAGCAAAGAATATGAGTACAACGATAACGATNACGTACGGNAGGATCTTGACCCACCAATCNGGGACCGTATCTGANCTGAAATACCAAGTAGCAGAAAGAGCNCCGAGGACAAANGCAATCGCGGCGTCAGCGGTTTTGTTTTTTCTGGATTGCCCAGATAGTNACTCCGAAAAGGGCAATAGCATTTACGAGGAGNAAGGCATGGGAGGCGTAGCCNTCAAAGTCGCCNAACTGNAGTGCATANGGGTAGCCNAAGAGTAGCGCGGCTGCGAGTATCCCNCCGGGTCTCCAGTTCCCAAANATAAGGGCGGCTAGGCCNATGAAACCNCTTCCGGTTGTTCCGCCTTCTTGATAGATNGANGACATTTCAATTGTGATAAAGGCACCNCCGAAGCCAGCGAAAGCGCCACTGATCATCACAGCGACGAATTTATACTTATAGATATTTACACCCTGTGATTCNCCTGCCCAAGGGTCTTCGCCGCTTATTCTNANTCGAAGTCCGAAACGGGTTCTCCATAGAACCCAAGCTGATAATGGNACAAGGAGGATAGCTATGATTGTTGCCCANGATGTTTGNGTCATTANTCCTCTGAGAATATTTCCTATGTCACTTANGAGGGGNATATCTTTNTCTCCAATCCATTTCANGAAATTTGGCGTGTCATAGCCACCAGCAAGGAAAGGCATTGTGAATTTNTCAACATTCTCAACGCGAGGTGATTGTGTTACGGAACCCCCTTGATAACCNGTGAAAATTTCAGAAGACANGAATCGCGCGGCGAATGGACCGAGNATATTTATNGCTACACCTGAAATGATATGGTCAACGCCAAANCCTACTGTTGCGATNGCGTGGATTAANCCACCNATAGCACCNCCNATAGCNCCAATTATGATNCCCCAGTAAGGCCCATAATTAAATGCCCCCCAAGCTCCAAACCATGTGCCGAGGATCATCATTCCTTCTAANCCAATGTTGATAATTCCAGCTCTTTCNGCGAAAAGGCCACCNAGTCCGGCNAGAAGAATAGGGATACTCCATTTGAGNGCAGTTTGGGCAGTNGTNANNGCTGTNAAATGACTTGTNTNATTTTGGCCAAGCTCTTGAACAAGAGTGAGTATAAGCACACCGATNGTGGCATATGANGCCCACCTAGCCCATGCTGGGAGTTGNCGAATTCGCTCTAGTATCATTCNTGATCNCCTGAGAGAAGNGTNGAAGCGAGTCGGGCTTCTTCGCGGATTCTGTATCGTTGCACGACTTCGTANGCGATNACCGCGGCGAGAAGTATTATTCCTTGCATNATAAATACNATTTCTCGTGAAGCTGATCCAGTTACTTGNANGACTCCGGANGCGGTNTCAAGGAAAGCGAAAAGGAGTGCACCAATTGCTATTCCCCCTGGATGGTTTCTGCCTAGGAGTGCNACAGCAATTCCTGCGAAGCCTAAGTTGCCGACAAAGTTAGGGCTAAACCTTCCAAGCTTCGCTATTTCNGCCATCCCGACGAGTCCAGCNACCACTCCTGAAAGAACCATAGCTCCNAGGACCATTTTTTTNTCGTTNACACCACCNGCTCTNGCCGCAAATGGGTTAATTCCTGAAGCGCGGAGGTCAAACCCAAACCGTGTTCTGTTGAGGATGATGTGGTAGAGCACTCCGACGGCGATCGCGACGAGAAGCACTCCAGTTAGTTCCTTTCCTTTCCCAATCTCTCGAGTGAATAATTCAAGCCAACTATTGATGTTTGGTATCAGTCCTGATTCTTCAATTGGTTCAGTCCCAACGCCTAGATTCGCTCCGCTCGCGTCGACACTTCCTCCTGCTTGCCATTCTCGAACAAGCCATGCGATCAAACCTGAGATCGCTATTGCGTTTAACATTATTGTTGAAATAACTTCATTCACTCCGCGGGTTACTTTTAAAACGCCAGCTACACCGGCGTAAGCCCCTCCGACAAGCATTGCGACAAGGAGAATCAAAGCAACGTGGAAGAAAGCTGGGAGTGACACNGACGCNCCAACATAGGCGGCGACGATCGCAGCTAGNCGATATTGCCCTTCNACACCAATGTTGAATAGGTTCATTCGGAACCCNATAGCTGCTGCTACTCCAGAAATATACAGCGGAGTGGCTCTATTGAGTATGTCNACNTGTATTTCGAGTCTGCTGCCATACTCNAACATGTCTCCNTATGCTGAAAACGGGTTACTCCCTGCAATTATNAGAAAGATTGANGAGGCNANTGTTGCGAAAACAACTGCAGCNATAGGNGCAGCTAATGCAAGAGCAACTCGACGTANGGTGCNCTTATTCATTTTCTGCTTCTTCCANTGCCGCTCCNGTCATNTAGGCTCCGAGNGTTCTTGGGGTGATNTCAGAAGGATCTAGTTGNGCAACGATCTGACCGCGGAACATNACNACTATGGAATCTGACAGNCCTATAAGTTCATCAAGNTCNGCNGAAATAAGTAAAGTCGCTANNCCTTGACTNCGTGCTTCTCGNATTTGNCCCCATACTGANGCTTGNGCTCCAACGTCTATNCCTCGCGTAGGGTGNGAAGCNACGAGAACAGAAGGTTGGGAAACCATTTCCCGNCCNACNATAAGTTTCTGNTGATTNCCACCAGATAGNGCATGTGCTGAGACNTCTATATTGGGNGTTCGGACGTCGTANTCTTCGCGGATNCGTTCAGTNTGGGTGCGGGAGCCANCCCTATCAATAAACCATTGNCGCCAACCNTTNGAGAAGGGTTTNGCTGTCTGATGTCCGAGAGCTGCNTTTTCCCAGAGGGGNGCNGTGAGGAGAAGNCCTTCTTCNTGCCTGTCTTGNGGGATNTACCCGAGACCANTNTCTCTTCGNTTNCTAACAGANTGGCTAGAAATATTGTCTCCCATCAGCGCAATNTCTCCTGAGTCTACGCTTTGCGTNCCAAGAATTGCNCCGACGAGTTCNTGTTGCCCATTNCCNTCAACACCCGCAATACCTAANATNTCTCCGCAGNGAACGCTCAGAGAAACATTATCNACAATTGGNCGGNTATCTTCACCAAGNACGGTTACCTCATCTAGNTGTANNCCAACAGTNTCTTGNGCCTTTGCNTCTGATAATTGAGGTTTAGGNAATTCAGANCCGACCATTAANTCAGCTAAATCGCTAGCAGANACATCNCTTGGCTTTACCGTNGCTACNGTTTTCCCNTGACGGAGAACNGTAATNGTGTCNGCNATTTCAAGGACNTCTTCAAGNTTGTGGTCAATGAAGANTATCGTTGCCCCNTTNGCTTTAAGTTCNCGCATGTTNCGGAAAAGNTCTTCTACTTCNTGNGGGACAAGNACAGCAGTTGGTTCATCNAAGATAAGAATTTTTGCACCACGGAATAGGANTTTTATAATCTCNACTCGTTGTCTCTCACCCACTTCNAGGGTTTCAACAAGNTCAGANGGGTCAACAGTCAACCCGTAAGCTTTNCCTACTTCTTCNAGATGNGTGCTAGCTTCGNCNAAGTCAATNANACCTCCNGNCTTAGTTGGTTCAGCACCTANAATTACATTTTCAAGGACAGTTAATTGGTTCGCCAGCATGAAATGTTGGTGNACCATTCCTATTCCTGCGTCAATTGCTTCATTTGGAGAAGCAAAGTTTTTCTCNTCGCCGAANAGTNNCATAGTNCCTTCATCAGCAGGTTGCATGCCGTATAGGATTTTCATNAGCGTTGATTTNCCAGCCCCATTNTCTCCACAAACNGCGTGTATCTCACCTTCTGCAACCGTTAGGTTNACATTGTCATTCGCGAGAACGCCAGGAAACCTTTTNGTTATTCCTTTGAGTTCTATAGCGTTTGGCACTTNNTCTCCTTAAAACAACGAGCGAGACTGGNACTTTCATACACTACCCAGTTTCTCAACTGGGGTGNAGTACCAGCCTCACTCGTTTTAGGTTTTATTCGTTAAACCTTTCGGTTAGCCCATTGAGCTCGGAACGGTAATCGCTCCAGAAACAATCTGCTTNTTGAATGCTTCAAGTTCNNCAACGATGTCATCAACGAAACCACCGGAAGTGGAATAGCCAACACCATCATCGCTTAACCCAAAGGCAGTCTGACCGGCTNTGAATGTTCCATTTACCTGAGATTGGAGAACTAGGTAAACTGCGTTNTCAACTCGCTTGAGCATAGAAGTAAGGACNTATTCCTGAACTTCAGCNTCAACCGTGTTGTATTGGTCGGAGTCAACTCCGATACCCCACACTTTAGACCCAGATGCTTCACTGACCTCTTTGGCAGCTTCNAATAGCCCTGCNCCAGAGCCTCCAGCTGCGTGNTAGACAATATCAGCTCCACTNGCGTACATGGCTGCAGCAATTTCCTTNGCNCGATCNGGGGCNTTGAAGCCATCGAAATCAGGGAANTCTGTGATGTACTGGGAAATGATATTGATATNTGGATTCACTGCTTCTGCTCCAGCGATATATCCTGCTTCAAATTTTTCAATCAAACCGAAGCAGCAAACACCACCGATGAAACCNATTGTGTCAGTTTCAGTCTTTAGGGCAGCTGCGGCGCCAACNAGGAATGAACCTTCGTGTTCTGCGAAGGTCAAACCAGCGGCATTATCAGCGATTGGNCCACCAGTATCAAAGTTAATCATTGCATCGTCAATAACCGCAAAGTTTGTATCTGGGTTAGCCGCTGCAACTGTTGCTGCATCTCCAGCGAACAAGAATCCGACAGCAACAACTACTGGGTTGTTGTCAGCTTGTAGTTGGAGAAGTTCTGCACGGTTTGAACCATCATCATTTGGTGAAGATTCTGAGTATGAGACACCTAGGCTACATTCTGCCCGATCAATACCAGCTGCTGCTGAGTCATTGAATGATTGGTCTCCTCGNCCGCCNATNTCAAAGACAAGACCGGCTGTTACATCGGTAAAGCCTTCAACGCATAGGTCGGTTCCACTGAAGCCAATTGNNGGATCAATGTACTCATTNGTGTAGATGTCGGCTGTGGTGATTCCACCAGTGTCAATGCCGGCATCTGCCATGGTGTCAATGACTCCTTGGACTCGACTTTCTTCCATGTCGCCAACAGTATCGTTTGGACCATTTCCAACAAGTCCTAAGCTCTTCTGTGAATTTACAGAGAACTGGGCAAGCCCATCGCTGTAGACCCAGAAGCTACCGAATGTGTCGACTGCGTCGACAATGATCGCATTAGCTGTTCCAGGATTTGTCACATAGCTTACGACTGCTCTTTGGATGAGGGGGACAAGTGCTTTCAAGCAATCATCAAGTTCAGCTTTTTCGCCTGAACGGATACCGATGGTTTGTGAGTAAACCTGGAATCCAGCATCATGAAGAAGTTGGAACTTCACTGGCTTACCCCAATCAGCAAATACTTTTTCGTAATCGTATGGTTCTGCTGATGCAAACCCTTGTTGAGCGATTGACCCGCCGTTAGCAATAAAGTTTGCTGGAGAACCATCATAGGATGGGTCTACTTGACCAGCTGACCAAATACCTTGAGCGATGAATACTTCAGCAAAGACTCCGCCACCAAACACACTGATAGTTATGTTTTGCTCACCAAGGTCTTTCAATGAATTAACATCAGGATATGTTGCTGGGTCCCACATAACCATTTGCGGGTTCTTTTCCAGTGGGGCCACAACTGAAAGCATTGGTGCACTTGAGAAGAATGTTACCTGAGCTTCCGTATTGGCATATCCCAAAGTAAGTGAGTCATCGGTGTACATGTAACTGGCTACAGGTGAGAAACCAATAGCTGGCCCACCAGTACGGACTTCAAGTCCAATACCTGTATCCGTGCCTCCATCATGCAAGGTACCTGAAACAATTAGATTCTCAGAATCAATTGAGTATGCACCACCGCCAAAGAGTTCATACATCGCTCCGTGTTCAGCTTCTGGGAACCAATCTGTCTGAATCGCTATTGGATCAGGACAGGTACTTAGGTCGCCATCGTCAGCTGCTTCTTCACTTGAACTGTCGCTAGAACTGTCGCTGCTACTGCTACTACTATCACTACTATCGCTACTAGAACTTTCACTCGAGCTTCCGCTGCTGCTGTCATCATCGTCTCCACCACAGGCGGCGGCGATCATGCCAAAAATAGCGAGAAGGGCGAGAATCAACTTCCATTGTTTACGCATTTTTCCCTCCACGTAATAAGACAGCCGGTATTTTTTCCGACTAGCGATACAACTTAGTCGTGTTCCAGCTTTTGTGCCTATCAAACTAAGAAAAGTTTGTGAAGATCGTATTTCTAACGAATAACCGAAATTGACAGCTCAGATAATAATCGTTATTATAACCTTGGAGGGAACGTGCCAAAGAAGATTGACGATCATTGCCTTATAGCAGCAGCAGCAGAAGTATTTGCTGAGCGCGGATTTGATGGGGCCGGTGTTGCAGAAATAGCTCGGAGAGCCGGGGTAACAACAGGTGCCATTTACAGTCGTTACAAAGGCAAATCAGAATTACTTTTAGAAGCTCTAGACCTTTCTTTAGTCGCTCACCTTGAAGCTATTCTTTCATCACCCGACGCAGCTCCTACCGATATATTATCTCGTTTAGGCTCAGACCTCCTTGATAAACATGGGGGAGAGGATGCTTTGTTCCTTGAAGCCATAGTAGCTAGCAGAAGAGACCCAGAATTATCAGAAATGTTAAGTCGTCGTCTTGAGGATGAAGGAATGCGCTTCGCAAAACTAGTTGAGGAAGCTAAAACCGACGGACTCTTTGACGAAACGATTGACACCATGGCTATGGTCACATTTATTCAAGCCATCAGTCTTGGTTTCACAATCTTCCGTTCACTCAATACACCAATGCCTGATTCAGATGAATGGCAAGTCGTCATAGACCGTGTTATTTCGTCTGCTCTACCCACAATGACAGGAGTTAAATAATGACAACAACAGAACCACGCACTGACCAGGAAATTCTTGATAGATCATCAATGGATGATGTGGACGCAATCGCTGAGTTCAACGCAGACCCTGCTGAAGTAATCCATGCAGTAAAAGATCAAGCTGAAGCACTTTTTACTTGGGATTACTCAAAAGGTTCACGGCCAAGGCTTGACAAGTTGTACGAAAAAGCAAAAAATTCACAATGGAATGCCCAAACTGACCTTGACTGGTCTATTGAAGTAGACCCGCTACAAGCATTCAGTATTTTTACTGAAGCATCAAATGTCAATACTGGCCACTGGACAGAACATCCAGACTCTCCAGCAAAAAACTGGGGTGATAAAGAATGGGATCAGTTCAGTATCGAATCATTTGCATGGCGGCTTTCACAATTCAAGCATGGTGAACAGGGTGCTTTGCTCTGTACAGCAAAAATAGTAGAAACAGTTCCATGGATAGATGCAAAATATTATGCAGCAACACAAGTTGTTGATGAAGCACGACACGTTGAGGTGTTTGAGAAATATATTGATGAAAAAATAGGTGTCAGATATCCAGTAAACCCTCATCTACAACTACTTCTTGATGACATCATCAACGACAGTCGATGGGATATGACTTATCTGGGAATGCAAATAATGGTTGAAGGTTTAGCATTGGCTGCTTTTGGGTTGATGCATCAAGTAACGACAGAACCTCTACTCAAAAAACTTCTCCGATACGTCATGAGCGATGAAGCTCGCCACGTTGCATTTGGCGTGTTAAGCCTCCAAGAGGTTTACCAAGACATGACAGCGAAAGAGATCAGAGAACGACAAGAGTTCGCTTTTGAAGCAGGTGTCAGAATGCGCGACCGTCTTCTTCAACAAGAAGTCTGGGATAGAATGGGAGCAAATGTGAAACAAGCTGTGCAGCATGGACTCAACATTCCTGAAGAGGATGACCTCTTTAACCAAATGCTTTTCTCAAAGATCGTCCCCAACTGCAGAAAACTTGGGCTTCTTGATGCCGGCGATGGATGGCTACGAGAGAAATATACCGAAATCGGAGTTATTGAACTTGAACATCTTGAAGATACTGGAGAAGAGTATCAAGCATTTTCTCTTGAAGACGATGAAGTCTCTTCATGATCAAGATAGCCACGTAATCGCTATGAGTTTGAAAAGAAAATTAAAGAGGGCAGCAGCAAAAAAAGCTGAAAAAGAAAATCGAAAACAAAAGATAAAATGACCTAAATCAGAACCACGTTCACGACCCAGACTGCAAGCAATAAAGCCTTATATATAAAAAGACTTCTAGGAACTAATAGCGACTAGGACTATTCAGCTCTTTAAGAGTTGCGACCTAGGTTCGGCTTACGGCCGTGATTGGCTTTTTTGCGCCTAGCATTCGCTTTCTTTTTCTGTGTTCGTTTTGACATTAGTCCTCCGAATTCAATACCACCATATCGTAAGACTCAACAACTACCGACCTGAGGCGCTACCCTCGCAAGAATGGAAAAGTTTGGATTCGTCGGTTTACCGAATGCTGGGAAGTCATCCCTCTATAACGCGTTAACTGGCGGATCCGCTCTTGCTGCCCCGTATGCCTTTGCAACCACTGACCCAAATATTGGAGTAGCAAAAGTCCCTGATCATCGACTAGAACTACTAACCGAAATGAGCGCATCAAAATCTTCTGTCCATGCAAGTGTTCAGTTCACTGATATCGGTGGGTTAGTTGAAGGAGCAAGCCAAGGAGAAGGTTTAGGTAACCAATTCCTTGGAAACATAAGAGAGGTTGATGCAGTTGTGTATGTCCTTAGGGCATTCGAGGACGAAGATGTACCGGGAATCCCTGACCCATTAGAACAGTTACGAATTCTAGAAATAGAACTCACACTGGCTGACCTTGAGTCAGTTGAGAAACACGCAACCAAAAGAATAAAAGCAGCACGGTTGGATAAGTCTTTAACTGAAGAAGTAGATGCACTTGAAAGCGCTTTAGAAATACTCTCAGATGGGGTACCGCTATATCGAAGCGATATTGGTACAGAGAGACTTGAAGTATTGCAACCATACTTTCTCCTTACGGGAAAGCCTGTAATGGCAATCGTTAATGTGGGTGACGACCAACTCCTTGACAAAGGGCCAGCAAAGAGAGTTATGTCTGAACTTGGAAAAAATGCAGATGTGATCAGCGTTTGCGTTCAATTAGAAGCAGAAACCAGTCAACTCCCGTTGGAAGAACGAGCTGAAATACTTGATGGTTTTGGGCTCGGAGATGGAGCACTACCAAGGTTTATACAACGCGCATATCACATCCTTGGATTGAGAACTTTCTTAACTACTGGTGAAAAAGAAAGTCGAGCTTGGACTTTCCGCTCCGGTTCAACAGCTCCCGAAGCAGCTGGACGGATACATACCGATTTCCAAAGAGGATTTATTCGCGCAGAAACAATTCAATGGAATGAGTTACTTCAAGCTGGGGGATGGGCACCAGCAAAAGAACAAGGAAAAGTTCGCATAGAAGGTAAGGATTATGTTGTGCAGGACGGCGACGTCATGGATTTTAGATTTAACGTATGATTTCTGAAAGAGTCACTGAGTAACCTCAGCCTAAGCCCAGCACATTTGGCATTATGAAAAATCAAAAACCTACAAATGAAGAACAACCTGATTCCAAACCTGCGCTCGTCCTCATTGCTACGCCGATAGGCAACCTTGAAGATATCTCTCTCAGAGCAGTTAGGGAAATACAAAACGCTGACCTTCTCTGTTGCGAAGATACGAGAAGAACCGGAAAGCTTCTTGAATTACTCGAAATCCACCCACGCCCAGATCTACTTTTACTCAATGAACATACTGAACAAACTCGAAGTGCCGAAGTAATAGAAAAAATTCTAAATGGTCAAAGAGTAGGACTGGTAAGCGATGCAGGCCTTCCGGGCATATCCGACCCCGGCGAACATCTTGTCAGTGAAGCGATTCAACAGGGAGTGATAATAGAGGTTATCCCAGGACCATCAGCAGGGATTACAGCACTAGTAGCTAGCGGCTTACCAACCAAAAGGTTCGTATTCCAAGGATTTCTTCCAAGAAAAGGGAAAGCAAGAAATGACCGTCTTGGCGAAATTGCAACCGAAAGGAAGACAACAATTATCTACGAATCCGGGAACCGTCTTCAAAAAACAATTGAAGATCTTCTAGCTATTTGTGGCAAAGAGCGAGAAGTAACAATCGCCAAAGAATTAACAAAAATTCATGAGGAGTATATTCGAGGAACACTTTGCGAACTGCAGGAAACATTGCCATCTAGGTCTAGCAAAGGAGAGTATGTGCTGGTTGTAGGTGGTTGGCTAGACCAAAGAGAAGTAAACGACAGTCAACTTTTGTCAGAACTAAAAGAACTCCATGGCCAAGGAAAATCGAATCGAGATGCTGTTAATGAAGTAGCAAAAAAATACAATGTCAGTAAACGCCGGGTATACGGGCTTTCAATAGAAAGACTCTAAGACATTCACAAATCCCACGACGGCTAGTAGAGGCAGATACCCTATTTACTATGTCAAATCCAGTTCTCGTCGCTGTTGCCTGGCCGTATGCTTCAGGTTCTCGCCACCTTGGCCACCTAGCAGGGGCATATCTACCAGCCGACATTTTCGCAAGGCAACAACGAATTATTGGAAATGAAGTACTTATGGTAAGCGGATCCGATGTGCACGGAACTCCAATTACTGTTCGGGCAGATGCAGAGGGTGTAAAACCTCAAGACATTGTCAACCGTTACCATGAAGAATTTCTCTCTCAATGGGAAGAATTGGGAATCAATTGGGACCTTTATACGACCACTGGCACACCTAACCATGCAGAAGTAACACAGGAAATGTTTTTGGCACAATTACAAAATGGTTTCATAGATCGAAGAACGACAAATCAACTTTTTGACCCCGAAGTTAAAAGATTTCTCCCTGATAGATACGTAGAAGGATCATGTCCTCACTGCGGTTACAGCGAAGCTAGAGGAGACCAATGTGATCAATGCGGAAAAACATATGATGCAACAGACCTAATCGAGCCAAGATCAAAACTTTCTGAAGCAACCCCTGAAGCAAGAGAAACCGAACATTTCTACTTTCGATATTCAGATTTCAATAACCAATTGGATGAATTTCTCAATCAGAAAGAAGGCTGGCGAAACCATGTTCTCAATTTTGCCAAAGGATGGCTAACTGACGAAGGACTCCTTGACAGAGCAATTACACGAGACCTTGACTGGGGTGTAGAACTACCCGTTGAAGATTTGGGAGAAGGGAAACGCATTTATGTCTGGTATGACGCAGTCATAGGGTACTTATCAGCGTCACAAGAGTGGGCGAGCACAACAGATGATAAAGAGAAATGGCGCCACTGGTGGCACAACGATAATGCCCGCCATGTTTATTTCATAGGGAAAGATAACATCCCCTTCCATGCCCTATTCTGGCCCGCTCAACTTATGGCCACCAAACAAGCGATAGGTGGCGAAACTTTACATCTCCCTGACGATATTCCAGCTAATCAATATGTGACATTCAAAGGCGGTAAAGCTTCAGCCAGTCGTGGAGTAGGGTTAACTATTGCCGAAGGGTTAGAGAAATACCAGCCAGATGCATTGCGCTATGCTTTAGCGGCTAACTTTCCTGAACAAGCAGATACAGAAATCTCAGAAGAAGAAATCGTTCGCCGGATCAATGATGAATTAGTTTCGAACTGGGGAAATCTTGTAAATAGAGTTTTGTCTATGGCGCATAAAAATTGCGACCAAATGATTCCTTCACCCGATGAAATCACCGAAGAAGACCAATTATTACTTGACCAAGTCGATGAATCATTAAGGACTTCATCTGAACAATTTGACCAAGTTGAACTCCGTGCGGCTTTACGAACAGCAATGGAATCAGCTCAATCGACTAACCGTTACCTGAACGCAACGGAGCCTTGGAAAGTACTAAAGGTAGATAAGCAAAGGGGGTCAACTATTCTTTTCGTTGCACTCAGTGCAATAAATGGGATACGAGTTATGTTCCGGCCTTTCCTTCCATTTTCTAGCCAAACTTTGGACTCTATGCTTGGGGAGTCTGCTGGATGGGAACGCCAAGAACTTCAACCGGGATCACCATTACCTAAACCTGTCCCACTATTTCGCAAGGTCGAAACTGATGAAACCGGATACTAAAGAACTCAATTGGATAGATAATCACTGTCATCTATCAACTGAAGGTTCTACAGAGGACGAACTAAGCGAAGCAATTAAGGCAGGCGTACAAAAATTCATCAACGTTGGAACTGATCTTGAAAGCTCTAAGGAAGCCCTACAAAGTGCTATCACATTCCCTAACACTGTTTTTGCTACTGCAGGTATACACCCACATGAAGCATCAAAAGGAGTTGGTGGGATTAACGAACTCCTTTCAAAACCCGAAATAGTGGCTGTAGGAGAGTGCGGGCTTGACTTCTACTACAACCACTCTTCGAAAGAAGAACAAATCGCCGTATTCGCATCCCATATCGGCTACGCAAATGATAAAGACATGCCACTCGTCATACATGCAAGAGATGCATGGGAAGAGACTTTTGAAATTCTTGACAGCGAAGGAACTCCAAAGAGAACGGTCTTTCATTGTTTCACTGGAGGCCCGCAAGAGGCTGAAATGGCTTTAGAGAGAGGCGCCTTCCTTTCATTCTCCGGAATCATCACTTTTAAAAATGCACCAGAACTCCGAGAAGCTCTGAAATTAAGTCCTATTGATCGGATCATGATTGAGACAGATTCACCATATTTAGCTCCAATACCTATGCGCGGTAAAAAAAATACTCCTGCATATCTGCCGTATATAGGGGAACGAATCGCTGAAGAAATAAGCATGGAACTAGCTGACCTATCAAAAGCTCTATGGGATAACACTCATCAGTTCTACGATCTTCCCTCAAATAAACCTCAAGACTAAATATCTAACGAAGCAAAATCACTCAGGTTGCCTTTTCTAGGACATCAGGAACATAATGATGGAGCAGTCGGGCGGAGGTAGAGAGCTGCAAGAAATAACAAGCTACAGAATTTTTTATGCTCTACGTTTCCCTATCGTAGGAGCCCTAATAGTACTGCTCGCTGTCTTTTCAGTAATTATTTCTCTAACTGGACCCAATGAATCAGCTTTTTTAGAAGAAGCGTTTAGTCAGACAGCGCCAACACCCACCCAGTCAGGCCCCAGCGAAGAACCCGGAACAAACTCAGAAACTAGATCAGAATCGGAGATTTCAGAAGTCAAAGAAGAGCAACCTAGCAGCGCACAAAGTAGATACACCGAAGCTCTCCGTATAGAAAATAATGACTGGCAACCCGACATCCCAAATTTCGTACCGGAAGGTGATTTGATTACAACTATTTCAAGTTTCTCGCCACCAGCTACCAATTATCAGAATATTGAACCAGCACCCATCTCAGAAAGTCCTCCAGCGCAGAATCCGGAACCAAACCCAGATACTAGCTTCGTAGACGCTGTTGAACAATGGCGTCAGTCAGTAGAAGAAGCAATAAATTCCTATGGTGGTCCCAGCAGCGATACCAACAGATTTTTACGCATCATGCAGTGCGAAAGTATGGGACAACCAAACGCAACGAACCCTTCAAGTGGAGCAGCAGGCTTGATGCAGCATCTTCCACAATATTGGGATGCTAGAGCAGTATCTGCTGGGTATTCTGGATACAGCGCCTATGACCCCATAGCCAATATCAACGTCAGCGCTTGGTTGATTTATCAAGCTTCTGGCGGTGGGTGGCAACATTGGGTATGCCAGTAAGTGGAGTATCAAACAAATATAGACATGCAAGATCTATGTCAATACTTGGAAGCCATAAATTTCCTAACCGCAAGGGGAAGCAAATGCCATTAGGGAAAAAAGATCTGATTGAGCTCATGGATCGTTATCAGATCAAACCATCAAAATCATTAGGGCAAAACTTTGTGATCGACCCAAACACAATCCACAGAATTATTCGCGATGCAAAGATTGGATCTGGTGACCAAATCCTTGAAATAGGGCCAGGATTTGGCTCACTAACTTGCGAGCTCGCAAAATTCGGCAAGGTCGTTGCTATTGAGTATGACCGTTTTCTTTTAGAAGGTTTTTCTGAAGTTATGACTAGCCACGGCGTCGAAGAAACAGTTGAGATTATTCATGCTGATGCTATGAAAATATCTTGGACTGAATTTTTTTCGCAAAGAGAAGGAATTTGGAAGATGGTCTCAAATCTTCCTTATAACATTGCTTCACCACTGCTTATAACAGTCTTAGAGCAAGCTCCACAAATAGATGAAATCTTTGTCATGGTACAGAAAGAAGTCGCAGAAAGATTTGCTGCCACCCCTGGCACAAACGCATGCGGAATTCCATCAGTGAAGTCTCAATATTGGTCGGAAGTTACTGTAATAGGTAAGGTGTCGCCAGCCGTTTTCTACCCCGCTCCGAGAGTTGACTCAGCGTTACTACATTTCAAACGCAGAACTCTGCCAATGGCGGTTAATATTTCAACATTTAATGAAATAGTCCGTAAGGCCTTTGCTCATAGGCGAAAAATGTTACGGAAATCAATTGGTCGCGGAATTGAACAATCAACTTTTACTGACGCCAATGTAGATCCTCGCTCAAGACCAGAAGAACTTACCGTCAAAAATTGGGTTGACCTTGCTAATGGGTTAGATCTAGAGAAGGAAAACAAACTAGGTTCCTCCCAATGAACGAACTTATATCTCCCGCTAAACTAACACTCTCATTATTCATAACGGGCGTACGACCTGATGGCCTGCATACTCTTGAAGCTGAAATGGTAACTATAGATTTGGCTGACACAATCAAGATTGAGGAAGGGGACACAAATGTTTCCTACATTGGCCAGTACCCCATTACACCTAGCAGAGAAGAAGACCTTATTGTCAGAGCTCTTCAGTTAGTAGGAAAAAATAGGAAAGTCACAGTAAATAAGAACATTCCTCCAGGCGGTGGTTTAGGCGGAGGTTCAGCAAATGCTGCCGCTATTTTACGGTGGGCTGGTTTCACAAACGAAATTGAATCGGTCAACTTAGGTTCAGACATCCCATTCAATATTCGTGGGGGCAGGGCGCTAGTCAAGGGAATTGGAGAAGAGATAGCAATTCTTGAATATGAGGAGAGGCAATTTACGCTCCTCATACCCCCTTTTGGATGTTCAACCGCAAAAGTTTATAGCACATGGGACCAAATGGGTTCCCCCAAAGGACCTAATAGCAATGACCTCGAAGAGGCAGCGATAGAAGTTGAGCCACGTCTCTTGGATTGGAAAGCTAAGTTAGAGAACCATTCAGGAAAAATACCTCAACTTGCCGGTAGCGGCTCAACATGGTTTGTTGAGGGAAGTTTTCCAGGGGAAGGCTTCATCGTGACCCAAACGACTCAAGAAAACCAGATTGGACCACTTCAAAAACAATAAATTAAGAAAGAAAAACTATTTTCCGCGTTGACGTTGAGCTCTCGTACGCTTCAACATTTTGCGATGCTTTTTCTTCCGCATTCTTTTCCGACGCTTCTTAATTAATGAACCCATAGCGGTAGCAGACTACCTGAAGATTCCCGTAAAGCGGTGTTTTGATTCACTTTAAAATAATTTCCATCAAACTGCTCTCAAATGTAATCTTGGAATAATAGGAATAACAAACAAAGAAAGATCAATAAATCAATTTCAGAATGCATAGATCTCTGTGAGATGCGATAGGTTCAGAAATAACAGCAATGGCCCGTAGTTCAACTGGCGGAACGCCTGGTTTTGGTCCAGGAGGTTGCAGGTTCAAGTCCTGCCGGGCCAGCAACCTAACAGGG
>PAQG01000006.1 GCA_002709645.1 Acidimicrobiaceae bacterium | reverse complement strand
GACCAGCCGCGAATTCCAACACGTCCTAAGTCAAGCTGATCATAGATTGCTGCTGCCGTCTGCAAAGCATCTATCTGATCTTCCAAAGCAGCAGTGGCAAGGTCACCGTAGACCTCTCTTTCAAAAGCTGGTGACCGTCCCGGTGTCCCTCTCCCATCAGTGACAATCACAGCGAAACCTTGATCGGCGAACCATTGAGAGACCCCAAAGAGTCCTCGCACTGAACGAACTCTCTGTGCATGTGGGCCACCATAAGGATCTAGAATAACCGGAAGAGGAGTTGTCGCATCATGATTTTGGGGAAAGAGGACAACGGTTTCAAGACTTCTTTTCCCCAAAGTATGGAAGTTGATATTTAGTGAGATCACTGGATTCTCGGAACGGTCTTGGATTTCTGCAATCTGTGCATTCTTTTCATAAATTCTTGTTTGCACGCCATCAAAGTCCATGCTGCGGGACTGTATAACGGTGAGCGAACCATTTGATACCGCATCGTGTACGCCTGCACCTTCAGAGAGTTGAGTTGCCCCACCATCAAGGTCAAAGTACATGATGTGCTGTTCTAACGGGTTTGTAGAAACTGCTGCGAGCACCCCCTGCTTATTGCAATGAACAAGTGACCGAATTTGCATATCGCTTGAAGAAATTTGAACATTGTCTATTACTAATGCCCTAGATTCGTCTCGATCTTCAACAGTAACCACTCGCTCCCCAATAATTTTTGGAGCCCCAGGGATAATTTCCACCCAGTATTCATCAGTCCACCGATAAATTTCCTCCACAGCTCCGGTCATAGAGTCCACCCGGAGGATTCCCATAGAGGTTTGATTACGTGTTTGGACAGTAAGGTAGATTTCTGATTTCTCAGTCCACTGGACATTAACGAGGTACTCCCAAAAATATTTTTGCATCCAATCAATTTGAACCACATCTCCATCTAACGAATAGATACTTAAGTCAACATGTGGATTGTCCGTTCCAGCTTTCGGGTATCGAAGTGTTCTTGGCTGAGAACTCGGATCAGATGAATTAAGAATATGCCAAACAAGAACATCTGATTCATCAACTTCTGTCACGAGAAGCCGGTTACCTTCCGGTGACCACCAGTAGCCTCTTCTCCTCCCCATTTCCTCTGCAGCAATAAAATCAGCAACACCATATGACTTATCGGGATTTTCACCGCCTACTATCAGACGGTCGTTTCCTAAAGCATCGATATAACGCAGATTCCCGTCACCTACGTAGGCAACGAGATCCCCTGAAGGACTGACTTGAGGGTCGAAAGCATTACATGTTGTTTCAAGATTCGAAATAACATTTGTTTCCAAATTTGCCTTGAATAATGACCCTCCAGAAGTAAAAGCGATATTGGGAGATTTGCTACTTGAACTATATGAAACGATTCCGGAACCAANTTCTCTAACTCGNTCCCTTCGAGANTGTTCCTCCTTTGAGAGAACATGGTTTCCCCCGCCTAACAAAAGACTTTCTGGGTCAGCGAGCATCTGCAGATTNTGTGAGTGCGGGTCAAGTGTCCATAACTTATTCACCGGATCTGAACCCGAAGATGATTGCAAAAAAGAAATCAGATTATTTTTTGAAGCAATAGCGAATGACCGNGGGNCTCCAACAGTGAATCTTCGTGTTCTTGCGTGCTGTTGTGGGAACGTTTCCATATNTAACTTTCTTCTACCTTCTTCTACGATATTCGCTACAACCGTGATCTTCACCATAGAATCCGAGTAATGACTTCGGAGATAGAAAGCATAGAACAGCAATATCGTTTAGAAGCCAGACAATGGCTAAAAGACAACATTGANCNCATNGAAGAGAAACAACCCTTCTCNACNCTTCATTGGATGCCTAGNCAAGAGAGAGAAGACCNGCATCACCTTAATTGCCAGAAACTCCAAAAAAAACTGTACGACGCGGGATATGCGGGTACTACAGTTCCNANTGAATACGGNGGACATGGNGGAGAAGCATNGATGCAAAAGNNNTTCAAAGAAGAGTCAGTTGGCTANCAAGTACACACCGGNTTNTACAATTCAATNATTGCAATGACNCTTCCTGCTCTTTTAAAANATGGNACTGAGGAGCAAAAAAAAGAACACATNCCATCNTTGATCAACGGGAAAGTGAGTTGGTGTCAGCTATTCAGTGAACCAGGTGCAGGTAGTGACCTCGCTGGGCTCGGAACGCGAGCAGAANTTGATGGNGAGGAATTNNTCATACATGGTCAAAAAGTCTGGAACTCAGCAGCAATGTATGCTGACATGGGTATTNTNCTTGTNCGTNCCAANCCTTCNGCANANAAACACGAAGGGATAACNTTCCTTCTTTTCAACATGAANCAAAGNGGNGTAGAAGTACGACCACTGGTACAAGCACACGGNGCTGGCCATTTCGCCGAAGTTTTTCTAGATGGANCACGATGNCATACCAGCANTGTCCTTGGGGANATAAANAAAGGTTGGGGCCCAGTAAGAGCTGTAATGAGTAATGAATCCGCAATGATNGGAGGTGCTAGCGGAGATAACCCTGCACAATTAATAGAACTNGCTCAAAGNCTAGACAAAATNNANGAACCTGTTNTNCGGCAAAANCTCGCAGAAATTTACACAAGAAACAAACTTCTCAAACTAATGAGTGAAAAAATTTCANTCGCTGTAAGGAATGGTCAAATGCCNCCAATGCACCCATCAGTAGTAAAGCTTTTTGTAGCTCAAAATCGAAGACTTGAAGGCGACCTTGCCCAAGAANTTCTTGGTGCNGCAGGAGTAGCCGTCACACATAAAGCTAGTGAATGGGCNATGGAAGTCNTGCATTCAAGGTATCCGATTTCTATAGGAGGCGGNACAGATGAAGTCCACCACAATAACCTTGGAGANCAGGCATTAGGTTTACCAAGAGATATCCGTGTTGATAGGGGAATTCCNTGGAAGGACATACCAAAAGGCTAANAAGTGAAAATTTGTATGCGCACATTCATTTTGAAGAGATACCAGCGCTTAAAGGGAAAGAANAAAGNCCTGAAATTATTGCTATAGANGCCATAAGTGATCAGACACCGCTTATGAAACTTCGNGGAATNACTGACTTCANTCCTGCNTTTTCTGGTATCACCTGGACTNCAACTCCTGAAATAAAAGCNGATCTGGGTTTNGCAGTAAAAAAAATTTACGGTTGGGTTGATAACTCGCTTTCTCTTAGTGGNACATANCCNGGCGTAAAACAGATTTCACTCGTGTGCCGNAAAGAAACTTTNGATCGAGAATCTTTNNATAACTCCTACAGGGCACATACTGAAATCGCTCGGAACCATCATGGAATGCANAATTACGCACAAAATATTGAGCTTGAACGCATATACGGNTCACATCCAGACGNTGTTCNGATAGANGGGATAAGCGAACTTTGGTTTCCAAGCGAAAAAGATTGGGAACAACAATTTTATCTCCATTCAAATAGTGCTGAGATTGTTAGGAAAGACACAGAAACCTTTATTGATTTTCGTAAAACAGAATCNATCATGGTTTCAGAAACCAGATTTAGGAGCAACANAAATGGCTAACCCTGTACCAANCGAACCGAACCTAGACCCCAAGACATTAGAAACAATGATGAGCCGTCTTAAGAGTACGAAATGGCCTGACGTTATTGGTGAAGACAGTTGGGAGTACGGAGTTCCTAGGGNNTGGATGGANGATATGGTCAATTACTGGATTTCTGACTGGGACTGGANTTCTGTGTTCTCTGAAATGANCCAATGGNATCACTATTTAGNGAANGTAGANGGAATCCCCATTCATTACCTCCACGCNCCTGGTAAAGGACCAAACCCGAANCCTCTTATTCTCACNCATGGGTGGCCGTGGACCTTCTGGGACTTCAAAGACACNATTGGNCCTCTCAGNGATCCAGANAAATATGGNGGAAATNCTGAAGACAGTTTTGACGTCTATGTCCCTTCTTTACCTGGGTTCATTTTCTCTCAACCNCTCCCTGAAGCAGGANTTGATGTGAANAGAGTAGCTGNNCTTTGGAANATATTAATGACTGAGATACTCGGNTATGAACGTTTCTGTGCNCATGGAGGGGATTGGGGGGCNCTCGTNACNGCNCACNTATCTCANGANTACNCGNANTCACTNATAGGAGCACATATGAGCNTGAGTGTNATTCCNGGGGTNAATAGAAGNANTCTTCCCGATGANGCATGGGGNGAGGACGANGAGTGGAAGATCANNCGAAGTAAGGAAGTAGAGAACACAATTCGTTCACACGTNACAACACACTTATTAGATCCNCAGACTTTGGCCTATGGTNTAACNGATTCCCCAGTNGCTNCAGCGTCTTGGNTTTGGGAACGAAGGCGNAACTGGAGCGANAACTCNGGAGATGTNGAAGAATCATTTTCCCGTGAGCANTTATGCACCACCGCANCTCTGTATTGGTGNACNGGNTCAATAGGTTCATCGCTACGTATCTACCATGANCATTTCAANAAACCGTGGCCANTAGCNCACGACAGGATGCCCCGTATGGAAGCTCCATCCGCTGTTGCTGTTTTCCCCAAGGATGTAGTCCACTTACCAAAGTCAACCCTTGAAACCTACTGCGACCTCCGTCAATACACTGTCATGCCTGAAGGTGGCCACTTTGCAGCAGCAGAGAAACCGTATCTAGCTGTAAGCGATATACAGAAGTTCTTCAGAGAACTATAAGACCATTACAATTCTTGTAACTTCGCTAAAGAAGCTTCCAATAAACCATCAATACGGATTTCAAACCCCGCCATTTCATCTCCGATATCCTTATCTCCCATAGCTCCCGCTGTGAAACGAACGCGAACACCTTCAGTAATGGCAGCTAATCTCCAATATTGGAAAGCAATGTAATAAGGTAAATTAGACAAGTCCCTACCAGAGAAACTCTCGTACATATTAGCGACTTCATCTGGAGAGATATAACCCTCTGCAATTGTCGGTGCATCACTCATAAGTGCCTTAGAGCTATCCCTTTCACCCCACCACATCAACATTCCTCCCAGATCAGCGAGCACATCTCCAAGTGTGCACAACTCCCAATCAAGGACTGCAGCAACTTGATTATCTAAACCGATCATGCAGTTGTCTAATCGGTAATCGCCATGGGCGATTCCGTACCCAATTTGAGGTGGAATTCTACCTTCAAGATTTCTATGCAACTCGTGAAATAAAGGAAGGGAGCGGTCAGAACCCTCATCAACCTGTCGCTTCCACCTACGCAGTTGGCGAGCAATATAGTCCTCTCGTTTGCCAAGGTCACCAAGCCCTACCTCCTCTGGGTTCACATTATGAAGAGTAGCCAGAACCTCAACGAGTGATTTGCTCTGAATTTTACGTTCCTCCGGAGAGAACTGTTGAGCAGCTTCTAAGTCCTTTATGATATTTCCTTCCACGAAATCCATAACAAAGAAAGAAGCACCAGTTACTGCTTCATCTTGGCACATCCCAATAGCTCTAGGCACTGGTACGTTGCTTTTCCCAAGAGCTGAAATAATTTTGTACTCTCGGTTCATGTCATGTGCTGAAGCAAGTACATGACCAGTGGGTGGCCGGCGGAGAATCCATTTAGTGCTGGTTTCGTCTTCAAGAATGTACGTTAGGTTCGAACGTCCATGAGTAACAATTTGAAAATTTAATTCTCCTACAACATCGGTTTGGTCAGCAAGCCAGTTGGACACGTTAGTTTCATCAATACCTGCATTGCTTCCTTTTCCCATTGCTGCAGCGTAGATCGGATTTCTTCCGATAGGAAAATTTCTTCAGATGAATAACTCAAAATACGGAATTTGAACTTGTTCCAGAACAATGTTTCTTTGGTGATGATCTTATATCATCACCATTAGGACTACTTATTATGAATACTGTTCTTCCATATTTCTTCTTTGCATTATTTGCTTATCTCATTGGATCTATTCCTGTCGCTTATCTCATAGGTCAAAAGATTAGGAACGTTGATGTTCGTGAAGTTGGTGAAGGTAATGTTGGTGCGAGAAATGTTTTTCATACTGTTGGACATAAGTGGGGATCCATTGTTTTCTTAGGAGATTTTGGGAAAGGAATACTTGTAGCAGCGATTGTTTCCCAAGAGAGTAAGTATGTAATTGCTCTCGCAGGCTTTTTCCTTCTTCTTGGCCATGGATTTCCAGTTTGGCTGAAATTCATAGGAGGGAAGGGACTTTCTCCTGTTGGTGGCTTTACAGCTACGTTGTTGCCAATGTCTTCAATAGTTGGTATTGGCTTTTCTGTTTTCATTTGGTTATCGGTAAGGAAATTCATGCCAACAACTGTTGCTGTGATTGTTTGTGCAGTAGGTCTGGCACCTTTCTTTGGATATTCAACTTCTCGGATACTTATTCCAATCGGGTTATTCGCTCTTGTTGGCGTTAAACGCAAAATTGATGAGCCTAGAACGAAAAAAATTGAACGCAATAATGAATGGAATAGACTTACCGGTGGCATGATATAGCCACTTAAATTTTTCGGAGCTGTGCAGGTGGAAAAATGACTTGGGAATTTATTTTTGGCCGGTTCGTTACTTTGTTACTCGTATGCCAATTAGGACTTATCCTATGGAATCTTCGTGTGATCCTGCGTCCGAAGAAAGTGAAATCATATTCAAACAAAAAAGTGAGTTTGCTTATTCCAGCTAGAAATGAAGAGGGATTTATAGGTGATTGTTTACGCTCGTTATTAACCCAGGATCACCCAAATATAGAAATTGTTGTGTTGGATGATCATTCAACGGATAGGACAAAGACCATTGTTGAGTCTATTGGGGAAAGAGTGAAGTTGATTCCAAGTTCTCCTTTGCCAAATGGATGGACCGGAAAAAATTGGGCATGCCATCAACTCTCGCAACATGCAACAGGGGAAGTCTTTTTTTTCATAGATGCTGATGCGGTTCTAGAACCAATAGCTATCTCCTCCGTACTCCAAGTAATGGAAGAACAGAAAGTGGATATGGTGGCTTCGCTTCTTAGAAATAGAGGCTCTTCTCTCGCTAGCAGAATCTTGCTGCCGATAGTAAACCATGCGGTTCTTGCGCTATTTCCTGCATCGTTAGTTCATCGGAGTTCAAACCCCGATGTCGCACTAGCTTTTGGGCCATTTATAGGCGTTACTAGAAATGCTTATGATAAATCTGGCGGCCATGCTGCGCACCCGGCACATATTGTTGATGATGTGCAACTGGCTCGATCAGTCAAGGCATCTGGTCATCATCAGCGTCTTATTAATGGTACAGATTTAGCCGCAACAACGTGGTATTCAGGGTTTGCTGATATCTGGAGAGGCTTCTCTAAAAATGCATACGGTGCTTTAAGTTACCGCACTTCACTTTCATTGTTTGTCGCTTTTTTTATAGCACCATTGATGGCCCTGCCTTTTTTGCGATTACTAGCTGGATTTTTCGGCGCCACTGTTCCTATGGAAGTTCTTTGGCAAGTTGTGCTTCTAGTTCTTGGGAGGTTCATTACTTCAACAACCGGCCGTGACCCTCTCTGGGGAGTTATTTTTCACCCATTCGCAATGCTCTTTTGGGGGGCAACCCTTATTTGGTCAATGATCCTATCTTTGACTGGGCAGCAAATTCAATGGAAAAGTCGCGATTACACTACTAAACCTCAACATAGAAGAAATCTCGCCGAGGAGAATTAGTAAAAGACCAATTTACTAGAGGAAGGTGAATGTTCCTGGAGTAGTGACCTCAATAATGTATGAAGGAGAAGTAATCTGGGGGAGTGATCCGACCAGAGTTTCCTCCACCTCCACTTCTTGATCAGGGGTGGTATGCGGACCCTACGGGGAGATACGAAGCAAGATTTTGGGATGGGCAAAAATGGACTGGGCACATTTCCCACTATGGGGCGACAGGGAAAGATCCTATTGTTAGGGCGCGATTAGATCGACTATGGATCCGTTTACTACGAAGTATCGTACTCTGGGCTTTGGTAGGGTTAATCCTCTTTTTCTTGATAAGAGCTTTTTGGCCAGATGATCTCAATGGTGACTCTTTGAACAATCGATCAGAGTTAAAATCCACTACGGTTCAAATAAGGACGGAATCGGTTACTTTAGGGTCTGACATACTTAGCGTTGGAGTGAAAGTGAAATGACAAGGACAATTGTAAGAAATATCGGAGTCTTTGTTTTCGGGGCTGTAACGGCGTTTGTTGGACTATTGGCTTGGGGTGATAGTGGAACGGATATAGAGATATCGGCTATTAATGGAAATTCGAATAATTTGCAACCAGAACCTACCCCAATACCTCTGACACCTGTCGCCCCAGAATCAATTGCTCAAAATGCTCCAATAGTTGCTTATGCAAATTACTCAGAAAATGGAATAGCGCTAACTGGCGCAGTAAACGCTCAAGCACTCGCTGATGCCCTAATCGTCGCTTCAAATCAACTCATGCCAGAAGGAACTGTGAGTGCGGAGTTTGAAATATTGACCGGAGTTGATTTGTCAATAATCAATCTAGAGATTTCAGGTCAGATACAAGATGAAATAGAGCGAAATCGCGTCTTGGCAAAATTTGAATCTTTAGGAGTGAAAATAGTAGACCAGCTCATTATTAAAGGCTCTCAAAGAACAGTATTTGAGGTTATGAGGGATACTCCCGAATTAAGTCAGGTTTATGATTTTTTCTCTGCTGCTGGTATTGAAGAACAAGTAGGAGAAGAAGTAGGGTCAATAACGATATTTGCTCCTACAAATTCAGCGATGGAAGCACTAGATATAACTGCCCTTCAGGAATTTGCACAATTGGTGCAACTAAGCGACATTCTTCAATTCCATATCGCTTCAGACACGCTGCTCTCGGAAAGTTTCTCGGATGGGATAACTTTGACTACTCTGAAAGGTGAGACACTAACTATTTCCGAAGTAAACGAAATAGGGTTCGTCATAGAAGGAGCTTCCATTCTGAATACAGATATCGAAGCAGTGGGTGGCGTTATCCATGTCATTGATAATGTCTTAATTCCTGGGACCATTAAAACTGAGATTGCCTTAAATCAGATAGTGGGGTCTGACCCAGTTCTTTTCGCAGTAGGAAGTCCGTTTATCGCTGAAAGTTCAAAACCAGTTTTAGAACGTATTGCAGAGATACTGATAGAAAACCCTGAAGGCAATCTTGAAGTTGAAGGCCATTCTGACACAGATGGCCCTGAAGATATTAATCTAGACCTGAGCAAGAGCAGGGCAGAGGCGGTTATGGAATTCTTGATTTCAAAAGGTGTAGATCCCAGCCGGATTAGCGCAATTGGTTATGGGGAAACTCGACTAAAGATAGACCCTGAAGTTACGGCGCAGGACAGAGCTGATAACCGGAGAATTGAATTCAGGGTGGTGTTTGGTTCCTAACAAATTTTTGACCCATTGAGGAGTTAGAGAGAACAGGTAACACCTGTGCCTCCTAGACCACAATAGCCATGGGGGTTTTTCCCAAGATATTGTTGATGATAATTTTCAGCAAAGTAAAAAATAGGTGCCTGTATAATTTCGGTAGTGATTTCCCCATACCCCTTTGCCCTAAGCTCTGTTTGAAAGATGCTTTTTGACTCTTGAGCGTTTTCAATTTGCTGATTGTCAAAACAATAGATTCCACTTCGATATTGAGTTCCGATATCGTTTCCCTGGCGCATTCCTTGAGTAGGGTCGTGATTCTCCCAGAAGACTTTCAACAGTTGATTGTAAGAAACCTTTGCGGGGTTAAATATTAATCTGACGACTTCATTATGGCCTGTCATTCCAGAGCAGACTTCCTCGTAGAGGGGATTCGGGGTGTATCCTCCCGCATATCCAACCGATGTAGTTGTAATACCAGCTATTTCCCAGAATTTACGTTCAGCACCCCAGAAACACCCCATTCCGAACATCGCTACTTCAAGTTCCTGCCCCGTTTCAACAGTTTGGGATGTTTTTAGAACAAAGTGCTCATCAGAAATAGAGATTGGAGTATTTCTTCCCGGCAAGGCCGACTCTTTGTCTGGCATTCGAGGAAGAAAAGGGTTTCCAAGTTTCATTTGTTACCTGCCTCAAATTATCTTGTTGTCATAATCCCATTGTCTAGAACGATCCTGTCTCCTACGAATGTTCTAAATTTGAATGTTCCTTCATCGTCCCATACATGGATATCAAGGGTCTCACCCGGTATTACCGGTGAGCTAAACCGACCATCCATACTCTTAAATGCATGGGGGTCTCCATCACAGATGAGATGGACTAACCCTCTACCGGTAAAGCCGTATGTACAGAGCCCGTGGAGAATTGGTTTAGGGAATCCGCCTAAAGCGGCGAAGGAGGGATCAGAATGCAATGGGTTTCGATCTCCATTGAGGCGGTAGAGAAGTGCTTGGTCGGTTCTGGTCTCATAGGATGCAACAGAATCAGGGCCCCTATCGGGAAACTCAACCTTGTCTACCGGTCCTCGTTCACCTCCCCAACCCCCTTCATCTCTGAAAAACAGTTTACTTATGTTTGTAAATAAAGGTTGATTATCTTCGGTGTCAGTCGCAGTCGTCTCAAGTATCACTAAAGCAGCTTTTCCTTTATCGTAGATATTGGAAATCTTGCTAGTAGATAAAATCCTAGCGCTTGTTGGAAGGGGTTTGTGAAGAATAATTCCTTGCTCCCCATGGACCATTTTTGAGTAGTTCACGTCACCTAATTCACTTAGAGGACCACGCCCCCCTGTACCACCTAGAACTACGCACATCGTAGGTAGTGACTTCTGTTCAACGTCTTGTGTATTCTCGGTAGTGAATTCTAATTCAAAGCCCGTGGGGTCAGTCACACCAGCACCAACCCCGAGACTGTATAGAAGACAGTCTTTGGAATTCCATGAACTTTCAAACGGTTCGCTCTCAACGCCTATTGCATCCAAGTTAATAGCCATTTTTCCTCCTCTAGCCACATTCATGTTACTTCAAGTGGTTAAACAGTTCATCTCTAACGGGAGAACCATTCGGGTAAAGCTTGCAAGTAATTAATGCTGTGATCCTTTTCTTTTGAAAGAATTAAATTAGCGAATTCGATAGATGGTCCAATATGGTTGTGCAGATTAGGGCTGTTGATGGTCTCCCAAATGTTTGCAGCTAATGCTGTAGCTTGATTTTGGGTTAAATTCTTGAATTGCGTGAAAAATGACTCGTCGCTAGAACTTGCTTTTTCGCAATACTTTAAAAATCTGCTTGTGTACCACTGTTTGATGGTTTCTTCTTCGGCATCAAGGTATATAGAAAAATCTAAGTAATCTCTAATGATCTCTTGTTGAGAATCACTAACTATGTGGGGTGGATGTTGAAGGATATTGATGCCTTCAATAATTAGGATTTGTGTTGGAGGGATTGTCTGAGTTTGATCAGTAATGTCATAGGTGTGATGGGAGTAGATCGGTATTTCAACTGATGCATAGTTTTTTGCGATTTGAAGAAAATTAATAATTGCTGGGTAATTGAAACTCTCTGGAAATCCTTTGCGATGAAGGGCTTGATTTTTGTTTAGAGTTTCGTTTGAGAAAAGAAAATTATCAGTTGAGACTACTTCTGTAACAAAATTGTAAGGAGGGTTTCTCAGTATTTCTTTGAGGACTCTAGCAAAGGTTGTTTTACCAACAGCTACGCTTCCGGTTACTCCTATTATGTATGGGTATTTGTTTTCATTTCCGAAATTTTCTTCAAGTACTGGCCCAGACAAAATCCTTTTACAAAGCGGTATAAAAATTTCGTTAATTTCAAATGCGGGTACACCTAGAATATCTTCTGATTCAAGCTTAGTAGGATTAATTTTTGGTGAGATTTTAACCCAGTCTTCCCTATTTATTTTGCTGAGCATTTCACAGTCCTTTGACATAGTTCTAGTTTGGCCGAATATTTGGGATTTATGCGTTTTGTGTCTTTCTTCAAGTTTACGGTTATGTGAGAAATTCTCTTTCTTACTTAACTAATTATGGAAGATGGATAAGAATGATTACATGAAAGCCATTAAAGTACGAAATAACCAAATAGAAGTCTGTGACGTAGCTAACCCAATTGGGGATGGTGTTGTTATTGCAGTTAGGTCAGTAGGTATCTGTGGCTCGGACCTCCACCTTATTGATTCTGGGATGATGAATGTCACTCCTGGCCATGAAATAGCAGGTATTGCCCCTAATGGGAAAGAAGTGGCGATAGAACCGATGCTTTCATGCGGAACATGCCTTGACTGTCTCGGGGGAGATCAACCCTATTGTGAGATAGCGCTTCCGAATACGATGGGGATAGGAATTGATGGTGGGATGGCAGAAAAGATTGTTGTACCTGAACGCTTCCTCGTCCCATTGAACTCAACTGTAGATATAGGGGCAGCTTTTCTTGTTGAGCCGTTAGCAGTTGCTGTGCGAAGCCTTCTTCGCGTCAATGTTAATAATACGGGCAGGGTGATAGTCGTTGGCGGTGGGACGATTGGGTTATGTTGTGTTGCCGTTGCGAAGTATTTCGGAGCAGAAGTGGAACTTGAAGCTCGGCACCCTCATCAAATTGAGGCAGGTCTTCAGTTGGGTGCATTAAGTGGAGAAGGAAAACCGGCAAGCGTAGTTGTTGAAGCCGCAGGGACGAGTAGTGCTTTGGTTCAGGCAGTGAGTCTCTGTGAGAAAGGGGGTTCAGTGGCTATCCCAGCGACTTATTGGAGCCCTGTTCAGTTACCTGGAATGGAAATGGGGATGCGAGAAATTTCGCTAGTCCCATCTATAACATATGGTCATACTAAAGGGAGAAGAGACTTTGAGATAGCAGCGAAAATCTTAGCTAATACACCAGAATTATCAAGAGCGTTGATCACTCACCGCTTTCCGCTTGATGGCGCCGCTGAAGCTTTTGACGTTGCAAGAACGAGAAGTGAGGGAGCTATCAAAGTTGCTTTGGATGTTTAGAGCGTAGATCTTTTATCCATCGTTATTCAAGATAGGTGCATCGTAACTATTCATAAAGAAGATAATGACAAAAATGTAATTACAGCATAGATTGAGCATGTGAGTAGAGGCACTCAGAAGGACAATTGATGACAGCAATTGAAGTCCAAGCACCGCAGAGCACCAGACCTTGGTGGATGGAGAATGCTGGGTGTCAAGGAAAGTCACAACTATTCTTTCCTCCGCCTGGTGAACGTCCTGCTGCGCGTGAGCGTAGAGAGAATAGAGCCCGCAAAGTTTGCTTTGAATGTGAGGTCCTTGCTGATTGTCAAACTTATGCAAGGCATCAGAGAGAGCTTGGTTTTTGGGGTGGAGAGTCTGAAATAGAACGTGCGGAAGCTGGGTATGCTCCAACTACCCCTGTTATTGGGTTGCGGCGTCACCGGACAGCAGCGAATTAATTTAGCTAGAAAAATTTTCATAACAGTCCGTGTGGAAAAACACCGTTACAGTGTTACCGCGGAGTAATGATGTTGAAATTACCAAAAGAGATTTTAATTGACTCAAGTGACGGAGTTAAGGTTTGCGCACATGATTATGGTGGAGTTGGACCTGATGTTCTTTTTTGTCATGCAACAGGTTTTCATGGAAGGTATTGGGACCCTATCTGCTCAAGGATGGTAAATAACTTTCGGTGTGTAACGATAGATTTTCGGGGTCACGGAAATAGTTTTGTTTCAGAAGAAATAACCATGGACTGGACTGGGATGGCAGAAGATGTCCTAGCCACAATAGATTACCTAAATCTTACATCGCCGTTTGCAGTCGGGCATAGTATGGGTGGCAGCAGTATTTTACTAGCTGAGCAAATGCAACAAGAGACATTTAGGGCTGCTTGGCTGTTTGAACCAATTGTTATAGGGGGTGAAGCTATTACCCCTGAGATGTCTAAAGGTGGAAGTCTTGCTGTATCAGCAAGGAAACGTAAGGAGATTTTTAGCTCTCGAGAAGAAGCATTTAAACGATATGCATCTAGGCCTCCTTTCTCAATTGTTGATGAAGAATCTCTTTGGTCATATGTAAACTATGGTTTTCGTGATCATAAGGACGGGGTTATTCTTAAATGCCGAGGCGAAATAGAAGCACAAGTATTTGAGAACTCGGTTACGACAATTTTCGATTCGTTGCACCTTGTGGATCTTCCTGTGACTGTAGCAGCAAGTGGGGATCAGGAAGGTCCAGCAATTATCGCCCCACAAATCGTTGCCCAACTTTCCAAGGGAAATTTGGAACTTTATTCTGATCTTACACATTTTGCTCCGATGGAAGATCCAAGCCGGATTTCTGAAGGGATTATGAGAGAATTAAACAAAGTTCTGTGAGTAAATGAGGTATTGTCAGAGGTGTGGATGCGCGCAACTGGCTGGGTTTAGAACCTTCTCATAACCCACATAGGTGGCATTTGCCGGTATCTAAAGGTATATCAACTGGTCATAGAGCTATGTTTGGAGGGAGCGGACTAGGCGCTGCTATAGCTGCGATGGAGGGAACGAGCGGAAGACCTGTAGTTTGGGCTACAGCCCAATATCTTCTCTTTGCGAAAGTAGGAACAGTTGTTGATTTTGATGTGACATTAGCAGTTCATGGAAAGAAAACAACTCAAGCAAGAGCTGTAGGTCATGTTGGCGGAACGGAAATCATCACTGTTAATGCGGCTTTAGGTTCGCGCAGTTATCCGGATGATAAATCATACGGTTTACCTCCGGAAGTTAGGGAACCTGAGTCTTGCCCAGTTCGAGAGCGTTTCTCTGAAGTTACAGATTCCTTGGATTCCAGAATAGAGCAAAGATGGGCAATTCCTGTTGGAGCCACCGAACCGGCAGAGATAGAACCTGGGAGAATTGCGGTCTGGAGTAGGATGCCAGAGCTTTTAGAACCTTCTGCTGCTTCTTTTGCCGTTCTAGGGGATTATGTTCCAATGGGGATTAGTTTTACGCAAGGAGGAAGAGCGGGTTCAACAAGCTTAGATAACACATTACGAGTCATAGATATTGCCCCTAGTGACTGGTATCTACTTGATATACGAGTAGACGCTATTTCTAATGGGTTTGGCCATGGAGTAATTCATATTTGGTCACAAGAGGGAAATTTATGCGCAATAGGTAGTCAATCTTGCATTGTGAGAAGTCGAGAACCTGGAACGCATTCTCCTCCTCAGCGTCTTGTCGAAGCCCCCGGAGGGTCATCAACTATTCAGTAGATATAAATGCGGACTGCCGTTATATAGTTTCCCGATACATCTTAGGGTTTCGTTTTCCTTTAGGTTGTTTCCCGCGTTCATCACTGATGTCGTAGTGGACTGCAACTTCTGCAGTCGTGAGAACCTGCCCATTTTTCTCATACCTGTTTGGGTCTATTGCTAGTGCGCCAATAACTCGCCCTGTGTAAAGAGGTGTTTCTGAATTCTCTTCGTCAAGTTCAATATCGCCTTTTTCAATGCTTTCGACAATAAATTCTGTTAGAACTTGACTTGGCCAGAGTCCAATAACACATAATCCGTCCTCTTTCCCTTCAATTGCGAAATCTCTTGTTAATCTATCGGTTCCCATTTTAGCAATTCCGTAGCTAGCGCTTAAGGCGTAACGTTCTGACCCGCTTGAAGAAATATTGACCATAAACCGAATGGAATCGTCCTGTTCCATCATTAACCTAACCGCATGGACACTTGCTATATACGCGGAACGAAGTCCGATACCGACCTGATCATCCCAAATTTGTATTGGGTGTTCCCAGAATTTTCCTCCCCAAACTGGTGGATTAGGGATTTTGAAGGCATTATTCACGTGGATATCAAGACGTCCTTCTGATTTACGTATATTTTCAAATAAGCCTTGTATCTCATCATCCTTCCCAAGGTCAATTTCAACTGGGACGCCTTTACCACCTGCTTCATCAACTAACGAAGCAGTTGCGTCAATTGTTAATGGTCCAGTTCCTGACGATCGACCAGTTATATAAACAGTTGCTCCTAATTCACCTAAGCCAACTGCTATTCCTTTTCCTATTCCGCGGCTAGATCCTGTAACGACAGCGACCTTTCCTAAAAGTGGTTTTTTGTTCATAAAGACTCCGTAACTAACCAATACTTCGAAGATCAACTACAAAGACAAGGGTTTCATTTCTACCAATAACTCCACCAGCACCGTGCTCTCCGTACGCTTTATCTGGTGGGATAGTCAACATTCTTCTCCCGCCAACGCGCATTCCTAGACATCCTTCATCCCATCCTTCAATAACTTGTCCGATTCCTACTGTAAAGGTGAAAACTTCATCTCTAGACCAAGAAGAATCAAATTCGACTCCATTGGACCATGATGTCCCTACGTAGTCCACGCTGATAAGCTGGCCCGATGTGCACTCGTTCCCTTCTCCATCAACCTGGTCTTCAATTACAAGCTCTTCAGGTGGTTCACTTGAAGGAATTTGAATAACAGGTTTCTCGTAAATATCCACGCAATCTCCTATTTAAATTAAGCCAGATTTTTTCTGGAAAAGCGAAAGGTTATCCGACGGGATTGAGCATAATCTAATCAATTATTTTCTTGATGGACCTTCGGTCCATTCTTCCTAGAAGAGAGTTCCTTCGCTCTCCTAATTCTTTCCAAGTGAGAGTGGAAACATTCTCTCGTAACCCAGCTACTCGTCTAAATGTCATATCAGTAACGTCTTCAGCACTTAAAGAGAAACCAATTTCAGTCGCGACTCGAACACCATTTCTGCCGAAGAAACCAGAAGCTACCTCAAGGAATTCTGATAACAAATCCATTTCTGGGTCTAATTCCTGCATAACTGATGATAGGTAAGCAAAATTTTTCACAAAGAGCATCAACTCTTTCGGTATTCGAGCGCCTTCTGCTAACAGGTTTTTGATGATTGTTCGAAACTCATTAATGAATTCATCTTCTGACAGTTCTAACGGGTCAAAATTATTCCGTTCAAGCTGGAATTCGTTAATAATTAGTCCAATATCTGAATCTTCTGGGAAAGCACCCAAGTCTTTTATTCCTAACACTTGAGATTCAACGTCACCTGTCATGATCCCTACGACGTAACGAAGGAAAGCCAACCGTCTTTCTCCCTCAAGTCTTCCAGTAATACCAAAATCAACCAGTCCAATTTTGTCAGAAGAATTAAGGAACACGTTGCCGGCATGGAAATCGCCATGGAACACGCCATGGATAACAGCTCCTTCAAGAAGCCCTTCAACCATTTGCCGGAATATTATTGATGTTTTTCTAGGGCTTACTCCTCTAGAAATTGACTCTCCTAAAGAAATTCCGGAAATTCTGCTCATCACAATGACTCTTTCCGTAACTAAGTTAAGTTCTGGGGTAGGTATCTCCCATAAGTGTTTTAGGTTTGCTGATAGTACTCTCTCTATTTCAAATAGATTTGCTACCTCAAGTTTGAAATTAAGCTCCTCCGCAATAGTTTCAGCAAAAAGCTCAACAAGTGCGGGAGGATTCGCTAACGCACTTACTGGAATTTTCCCAATTAACTTTGGGGCGATCCAAGCCATAACTTTTAGATCAGTTGCTATTTTTCTCCGAATACCAGGTCTTTGAATCTTAATTACTACAGGAGAACCATTTAGAAGAACAGCCTCGTGAACTTGAGCGATTGAAGCAGCTGCAAT
This sequence comes from Acidimicrobiaceae bacterium, assembly GCA_002709645.1. Taxonomy (GTDB): domain Bacteria; phylum Actinomycetota; class Acidimicrobiia; order Acidimicrobiales; family UBA8592; genus UBA8592. Next base: position 88,868 of record PAQG01000006.1, on the reverse strand, counting down.
TGGGCTTTCGGAAATATGGGAAAAAGACTTCTCCTCGTTTCCAAGTTCGCTATGTAACACCTTGGCAATTTTGCTCCAGGGTTCTGGCGAAACTTGATCTCTGCATTTCTTGCATTCTGAGACAAGTGGTTCTGGAAATACCCCTTCAGCGGCGGAAATCAATTGAGCTAATTTTACATAGGTTGGCCCCTGAAGTTCTGCAGCTTTTCGGAATCGTGAATATAACAGTGCCTGTTTTTCTTCTTTGTGGCGGTCCAGTATTTTCCATGTAATAAACTCTTTCCCAAATCTGAAAATAGTTACTAGAAGGCGACCAATAGGGGGAAATTTTGGTTTCCGAATGAGATTAGGTATCGAGCTTCTAAGAATTTTTCTTGAGATTGAAGCTTCGCGAATCCACTGATCTATGCGGCGGATTTCTTCCTCATCTTGTATTTCAATTTCCTCTTTAATTGTTGATATGAAAGGATTATCTCTTTTTGGTGCTTCATCAACTATTCGTACCTCAAGACTAGAAGGACCCCAGATTCCCATGGATAAAGGTTTCCAAGAGATGGGAGATGTTAATTCATAAGCTGGAACTATTTCGACAAATGCACTTAATGCCTCTTGTAGTTCTGCTCGTGCTAGTGAAGCTCCTAAACAATGATGGGCGCCAGATCCAAAAGCTAAATGAGGGCAGTTGCTCTCTCGGAGTATATTGAATTCAAATCCATGGTCAGCGGCTTCGGATAATCCACCAGCATGGAGACCGAGTAATACAGTTGACCCTGCTGGGAAGTGAATTCCTTCGAGAATTTGATCTTTAGATGCTAGTCGGCCTGTAGTTCTTACAGCACTGATATATCTTAGAGACTCTTCTACGGCTGCTGGCACTAAAGAGGGGTCATTTCGCAAAGCACGATATTGCTCGGGATGGTCAGCTAGCACAGCTAACAATGCCCCAAGTTGATTCCGCGTTGTATCTGTTCCAGCGAGAAGTATTGCTTCAGTCATGGCACTTAATTCATCATGAGAAAGGCGATCTTGATTGTAGTGACTTGTTACTAATTCAGTTAATAGATCATCTGCTGGATTCTCAACACGGTCAACGATTAATTTTTGGACATACGAATCAAGTTCCTGCTGCGCTCGTGAGATTTCTCCTAACCGTCCAATCACTGACTCTACGTCAGCATCTAAAGCAGAAAAAATAATGTCAGCCCACTCGTCAAATAATTTCCAGTCTGAATCATCAACGCCTAAGACACGGCAGATTACCGGGACAGGGTAGGGTCTACAGAATTCGGAAACGAGTTCACCTTTACCTGAGTCGCTTACTTTAGATAAAAGCATGCGAGCATGGGAACGCATAAATTCTCGATACTTAGAGGTATTGCCCGTAGTAAATGATGCATTCACAAGTCGCCTAAGACGTTTGTGATCTTCACCTTCGACAGATAGCACATTCGGCCTGAAATTGACAGATGCAGGAATTTCAGGGATTACTCTTTGAGCCTGTTCTAAAATCTTATTTATATCTGTAGTGCTTGTTTCCATTTGGTCAAGCATCGAAACACTAGAAAGGAGCGAGATCCATTCGGGGTTTCTGAGAATTCTCTTTATCTGGCTATAACCAACAACTAAGGGACCTGCTGGAGTCATAACTACCCACCCTTGTTCAGTGATGTTTTGGGTTGTTGCTAAAACTTCACCAAAATTTTTCACTGAAACATCAACGTAAGGTACGGCTCCCGGATCATTGATGCTGACAATTGCATTAGAGTTCATAGGTATGTCCTTGAGCTAATGGTTGTTCGCAATTTGTTCTTATACGACGCCCAAGTAGGTAATCCCCGATTACAGAATTCATATATTGCAATATCCAGCCAGTAGCGATAGCTGCGATTATGGTACCCACGCCAAATGCTCCACCAAGAGAGATTCCGACCCCAAGAACAATTAATTCCCAGAAAAGGCGAACTAGTTGCGGATGCCATCCATTAATATCTGATATCCGATGGCATATTGATTCGTATGCACCCATTCCAATCCCAGCGCTAGCTCCTATACCTACACCAGTCGCTATAACCACAAGCCCAGTAGGGAAGTAGAGCAATTGAGCACTTAAATTATGCGGCTCTGGAATAATCAAAAAGGAAAATGTAAATGTTGTGGAAACCGAAAGTGGCACAACTACAGTTCCCAGACCAATTTCTGATCGAGTTACAGCCATAATGACAAATAAAATAGCAAGAAACCCAAATGATGCCCCAGCAATTGAAATCCCAGTTTGTTCCTTAATCCCAGTGAGGAGAACATCAGTAGTTGTGGCCCCTAGCTTGGCCAAGATTACCATCGTCGCTCCAATTGAAATCAAAACCCCGCCTATTGCATTTAAAAGGATGCGCCCGCCGATAGTTGGTACATTAACTTTTCGTATGGCGCTGAAATTAATCCGCCTACCTAAACCGAAGTTAACAAAGTTGTGATAGATCCTAGTGAGAAAGCGTTGCAGTATGGGGATTATGGAGCCCATGTAAAGCCGAATCTTAACGATTCTGTATTTCCTAACCAGCATCGTTGTCAGTTTTTCCATTAAATGATTATGGTTTCAAATATCAAACGAAGCGAATGATTTTGCTGTGCCAGCTATGCACTAACCGGCTCGGGTAAGTGCTTCTTCAAGAATGTTTCTGGCAATACTTGGACACTCAGCTAGAAGAGTGTTGAATTCGCTTCGAGACATAGCGAGAATAGTCGAATCATACGCTGCTCGGACAGTGGCATCACGTGGCTCGTTTAGTATGACGGCCCTTTCTCCGACAACTGCACCAGGTGCAACTGAAGCTATTAATTCGCCATTTTTCTCAACAACTAACTGGCCGTGAACCAAAAGTAGAACTTCATTGCCAAAGGCCCCTTGGTGCATTAGGACACTTCCTTTTTTGACATCAATTCTTGTTGTTAATCTACAGAGAGTACGAAGTTCTTCAGAAGTAGCTGTAGCAGCGAAAGCGAACTCAGCATATTGGAGATGGTGGGGTAATTTCTTAGGCATTTTATTTCCTTGCTTTGGGGGGTAATTCATCACGCGATGAACCTCTAAGACTAGTTTGCCTCAATTTGGAACCCGTTGCTCTTGAAAGAGCCGTGTCTTTTGTCACTGTGGTTAATGTCACAGCGATTTGTTTCTAAGCAAAGCCATGAACAAGTTCAAGCGATGACAATAATGTTGCCATTCAGTATGTAGAAACGCCTAAGGTAGAAACATGGCTGACGACGTAATGAATTTTTTAGACGGAGCTGATCTCCCAACGTATGATGCTTGGATAGATGCCGCTAAATCTGTTGTTACAGAGAATCTATTCGAAGAGTTGCTTTATACAGATTTAGGCTCGGGAATTCGTACGGAACCTATGTATATTCGCCAAGGCGAAATAGAAGATCTGAGTTACCCAACTCAAGGAATAAATAGGCGAGCATCTAATCTTACTGGCCAATTATCTGGGTGGAATATCCGACAACGTTATTGGGTTAATTCACTGGAAGAAAGTAATGCAGCGATTCTGAATGACTTAGAGAAAGGAACTAATAGCATTGAATTAGTTCTTTCTGAAGTTGACTCAAATGCATTTGAGAAACTCTTAGACGGCGTTCTGCTAAATATCGCCGGTGTCGCACCAACAAATTCATTTAACAGTTTGAGTAATGCTAAGAGCTTTCTTGAATTTATTGAATCAAAGGGCAAAGTTGCTGAAGATTTTATCTTTGAACTAAGTCTTGACCCAATAGGTGAGTTATTCAGAAATTGTCAAGACCCAACTGGCATCAAAAGTGAGCTAGATGCTGGTGGGAGCCTGGCTCTGAGAGTTCATCAAGATTTTCAGAAGGCAGTAACCTTCCGTGTGGATGGCTTATCTTATGCCGAAGCTGGAGCAGATCCAATAACAGAATTAGCCGGTATTTCTTCTTCTATAATTGGTTATCTCCAAAATATGGATAGGGCAGGTATGCCTCTTGCTGAAGCTTTTAGCCAGATTCATGTTGTGGTTTCAATAGGAACAGACCAGTTTTTCGATATTGCAAAAATTCGGGCATTGCGAATCCTAATAAGTCGGATAGGTCAGGTTTGCGGAGTGGATCATGTCAACTTAAAGACCCAAGCTTCATTTCCACAATTTCTAATTTCGCAAAGTGATCCTTGGATAAATTTACTTCGCACAACCGTTGGTTGTTTTTCTGCAGCAACAGGAGGGGCTGATTTTATCTCTCTTCCCCCCTTTGACAGTGCTTTTGGTATTCCCGATGACTTCGGCATGAGGCTTGCTCGAAATACGCAACTTGTTTTAATGGAAGAGTCAAATCTCCATAAAGTAATTGACCCTGCAGGTGGCTCATGGTACGTCGAGTCTTTAACGGATCAAATTGCTCAAAGGGCTTGGGAAAAATTTCAGTTACTTGAAAAAAATGGTGGCATAATTCAGGAGATCATTTCCGGTTCTTTCCAGAATTCAATTTTGGAGAATCGTGAGCAATATAAAGAACAAATTAAAACCAAAGGACGGGTTCTTATAGGGGTTAACGAATTTCTTGAACCAGAGAAAACAGAGTTACAAAGAGATCCTTATCCCGATTCATTAAGAATGCCAGATGAGTTGGCTATGCAAGCAAGATCAACTTTTCGCATTTCTGATTTATCTTCCCAAGAGGGAGTTAATGACAATGATTCCTGACTTTGGCTCGGTACCTCTTGGGTTAGAAAAAAACATCAATAAAATAGATAGAGAAAATTGGTTTTCTGATTTCAGTGAATTCTCAAATGCCACTAATGAAGAAAGTGACTGGCTTACTCCTGAGGGGATACCAGTGCATCCAATTTATGGCCAGGAAGATGTAGCCAATCTTGATTTTCTAGATACCTATTCTGGCTTTCCTCCGTACCTTAGAGGTCCGTATCCAACCATGTACGTCAATCAGCCCTGGACGATAAGACAATATGCCGGATTCTCCACGGCAGCAGAGTCGAATGCCTTTTACAGAAGAAATCTTGCTGCAGGGCAAAAAGGTCTCTCAGTTGCATTTGATCTGCCTACTCACCGAGGGTACGACTCAGATAATCCAAGGGTATCTGGTGATGTTGGGATGGCAGGAGTAGCTATTGACTCAATAATTGATATGCGTCAGTTGTTTGATGGAATACCGCTAGACAAAATGAGTGTTTCAATGACCATGAATGGGGCAGTGTTACCAATACTCGCTCTCTATGTACTCGCTGCAGAAGAACAGGGAGTAGCCCCAAAACAACTAGCTGGAACGATCCAAAATGATATCTTGAAAGAATTCATGGTGAGGAATACATTTATTTACCCACCTAAGCCCTCAATGAGAATAATTTCTGACATTATTTCATTTACTTCAAAAGAAATGCCAAGATTCAACTCAATCTCAATTTCTGGCTATCACATGCAAGAAGCGGGAGCCACTCTTGACCTTGAGATGGCGTACACCCTTGCAGATGGAGTCGAATATATCCGTGCTGGTTTAGGAGCAGGGTTGGATATTGACCAATTTGCTCCTCGGCTTAGTTTCTTTTGGTGTATCGGAATGAATTTCTTTATGGAAGTTGCAAAATTAAGAGCTGCACGTTTGTTATGGGCAAAATTAGTTCGCCAATTCAATCCTCAAAATCCCAAATCACTGTCATTAAGAACGCATAGTCAGACATCTGGATGGAGCCTCACCGCTCAGGATGTGTACACAAATATCGTGCGAACATGTGTTGAAGCGATGGCTGCGACACAAGGACATACACAATCACTTCATACAAATTCCTTTGATGAGGCATTGGCATTGCCATCAGATTTCAGTGCTCGTATTGCACGGAATACTCAACTTTTCTTACAACACGAATCTGGAACCTGTCGTGTTGTAGATCCATGGGGAGGCTCATACTACGTTGAACGCTTAACTCATGACCTAGCGCGCCGATCTTGGGAGCACATTAATGAAATTGAAGAAGCAGGAGGGATGGCAAAAGCTATTGAATTAGGAATTCCAAAACTTCGAATTGAAGAAGCGGCAGCGAGGACTCAAGCTAGAATTGATTCAGGGACTCAGCCAGTCATAGGCGTGAACAAGTTCCGTTTAGACCAAGAAGATGAGGTGGATATTCTTCAAGTTGATAATCATGAGGTTCAAGCTGCTCAAATTCGGCAACTAGTAGACTTACGGCAGAGTCGAGATCAAGAGGCATGTGACGCTGCTCTCGAGCATTTAACAAATGGAGCTTCTGGAAATGGAAACCTTCTTGAGCTATCTATTAATGCTGCTAGACAATTTGCAACTGTCGGAGAGATCAGTGATGCGCTAGAAAAGGTGTATGGTCGTCATAGATCGCAAATACAAATTATTTCGGGAGTGTATAAAAGCGAAGTGGGAGAAGAAAACGAGCAAATCGAATCGGTTCGAGTAGAAACTGAAAGGTTTGAGAAGCAAAATGGGCGTCGTCCAAGAATACTTGTAGCGAAAGTAGGCCAGGATGGGCATGATAGAGGCCAAAAAGTCATTGCTACTGCTTTCGCAGATCTTGGTTTTGACGTTGATATAGGGCCATTGTTCCAAACCCCAAAAGAAGCTGCTAAACAAGCCGTTGAAGCGGATGTGCATGTAGTAGGAGTATCATCTTTAGCGGCTGGACATTTAGCTCTCGTTCCGCAACTTAAAGATGCTTTATCAGAGTTGGGGAGAGAGGACATCCTAATTGTTGTTGGTGGAGTTGTTCCTCCTCAAGACTTTGAGGCGTTATACGATGCGGGCGCTTCAGCGATATACCCACCTGGTACTGTGATATCTGCGGCTGCTATAGAGCTTCTCAATAAGATCGGTTAATTACTATGGAGACTTCTGAATTGGAACTGGTTATCGCCGGTGTCCTTTCAGGTGACAGGACATGGCTGGCTAAAGCGATCACACTTGTTGAGAGTTCTACCCCAGATGATAGGGATAAGGCGAGTGAGTTGTTAGCAAGTATCACTTCGCATGCTGGAGGTTCTCGTCGGATAGGAATTACTGGTTCTCCCGGTGTGGGGAAAAGTACATTTGTTGATGAATTCGGAACGTATCTGACTGAGTTGGGTCATAAAGTTGCGGTCCTTGCCGTTGACCCTTCAAGTTCTATCTCTGGCGGTTCAATACTTGGAGATAAAACTAGAATGGATCGACTCTCAAGCAATCCAAATGCTTTCATTAGACCTTCACCTTCTTCTGGAGTTCTAGGAGGAGTAGCAAAAGGAACTAGGGAAACAATACTGGTGCTTGAAGCAGCAGGTTTTGATGTCGTTCTCATTGAAACAGTAGGAGTTGGCCAAAGCGAAGCGATTGTTTCAGAGATGGTTGATTTCTTTTTAGTGTTACTTCTTCCAGGGTCTGGAGATTCCCTTCAAGGAATAAAAAAAGGTGTTTTGGAGTTAGCTGATTTAGTTGCGGTGAATAAGGCTGATGGGGAAAATGAATTGCGTGCAAGACAGTCTGCTCGTGATTATCAGTCAGCAATGACACTTCTTAGTTCAGCAAATACTGAATGGAATCCACCGGTTGTTACGTGTTCTGGTCTTACAGGGCAAGGTATCCCAGCTATTTGGGAGCAGATCGATATTTACCAAGATCATATGCTAGGAAATGGTAATTGGGAGAAGCGTCGTTCTCGTCAGCAAATCCGGTGGATGTGGGCATTGGTTGAAGACCAATTGATCAATAATCTGAAAGAAAAGCCAGAAATTGCCTCCATTGTTCTAGAGATAGAGGAAGAAATTTTAAATGATGGGCTTTCTCCGTTTCAGGCTGCAGAAAGGATTATCCAACTGTTTAGAAAAGAAGAGTGAAAATAGCTCAAGCCCAGTGCTTTCGCACTGGGCTTGGCTAGGTCCAGTTGGGGGACTGGAGAACTAGAATTCTTCGTCAAAGGCTACTTCGCCCTCAACGCCTACTTGATATGCGGTTACCGTTTTTTCGAAGAAATTGGTAAGTTCTTGAACATCTTGTAATGCCATAAAGTCAAAGGGGTTTTTTGAATTATAGATTGGTTCTATGCCGAGTTGCATTAGCCGCTGGTCAGCTACAAATTGCAGATACTCACGAGTGTCAGAAAGGCTCATACCATTAATCCCACCCCCAAGAACATCATCTGCGAAACGCATTTCACACTCAACAGCTTCGCTAAGCATCTCCTTGATATCATTCGTTAATTCAGCTGTCCATAGCTCAGGTTGTTCCTGTCGAACAGTTTCAACCACTGAAAAAGCGAAGTTCATATGAGCGCTTTCATCTCTGAAGACCCAGTTGGTTCCTGCTGCTAGTCCATTTAAGAGCCCTTTACTCCTTAGGAAATATACGTATGCGAAAGCAGCAAAGAAGAAAAGGCCTTCTATGCAGGCAGCGAAACAAATGAGATTTCTTAGAAATGTTCTTTGGTCTTCTTCTGTTTTTAATTCATCGACTGAATCCATCGTTCCCATCCACTTAAAGCAGAATTCGCCTTTCTGTCGTATCGATGGGATGTTATGTATTGCAGCAAAAGCTTCTTCGCGCTCTTTCATGTCTGGGATGTATGAATCTAGAAGTGTCAGGTAGAACTGAACATGAAGTGCTTCTTCGTAAAGTTGCCTACTTAGGTACATTCTTGCTTCAGGAGCATTTATATGTTTATAAAGGTTTAAGACTAAGTTGTTTGAGACTATTGAGTCTCCAGTAGCAAAGAAAGCGACTAGGCGGCTTATAAGGTGTTTCTCGGCTGGAGACATACTCCTCAGGTCTACATGGTCATCGGCGAAGTCTATTTCGTCAACAGTCCATGTATTTTTTATAGCATCCTTGTACATGTCAAAGAAGATTTGATATTTCATTGGTCGTAGAGTCAGGTCAAATCCAGGGTCAAGTATGTTATCCGGTCTTCTCGCTGGATTTTCTGCAGCACTCATCCCCTCGTCAATACTCAGATCATCTGAGGTAAGTGCGTAGTTATTCTCGTCGGCTAGGGCCATTATGTAGTGTTTCCTTTTCGCTTATTGGCAAGACTCGCAAGATTCTGGATTTTCAAGAGAGCAGGCAAGTGCATCGTCGTCCATGAATCCCTGTTTCTCTCCACCGTCAGGGCTTGGTTTATTTGAACTCACCGTTGTTTGGTTTATTCTTGTCGCAGGCCGTGACCGGAGATAGTAAGTAGTCTTAAGACCTTGTTTCCAAGCGTACATGTACATTGAGCTGAGCTTGCCTATGTTTGGAGACTCCATAAAGAGGTTTAGGGATTGGCTTTGATCGATGTAGGCACCTCGGTCTGCTGCCATTTCAATTAGAGATTTCATGGGGAGTTCCCATGCTGTTCGGTAGATTTCTTTTAGATCCTCTGGGATACGGTCTACATCCTGCACCGACCCTTCATTCCGAATCAATTCGGTTCGCATTTCTTCGTCCCAAAGGTCTCTTTCTTGAAGTTCTTTAACTAGGTATTTATTTATTTGCATGAACTCCCCAGAGAGAGTTTCACGTTTAAAAAGATTAGAAACCTGTGGTTCAATACATTCGTAACAGCCTGCTATTGAGGCAATTGTTGCAGTGGGGGCAATAGCAATCATTAAAGAATTCCTTAAACCATGTTCAGAAATCTTGCTGCGAAGTTCTTGCCACCTTTCCGTATTAGAAGGCTTTACATCCCAAAGGTCAAATTGAAGATCACCCTGGGCTGCTCTTGTTAGAGGATACGTTTCATGGGGACCATTTAGTTCTGCTAGTTCGGTAGATGCCCAAAGAGCGTTATAGTAAATCTCTTCGCTTATTTTTGAAGAAATTGTTCTCGCCTCTTCTGAGTCAAATGGGATTTGCATCTTAAAGAAGACGTCTTGTAATCCCATCATTCCTAGACCTACTGGTCGCCACTGGTTATTTGAGTTGCCGGCCTCATTAATTGGGTAGAAATTAATATCAATTACTCGGTCTAGAAAAGGAACTACTTGTCGTACTGTTTTCCCGAGTTCTTCAAAATCAAAAGCAGGCGTTTCTTGTTCAGCTACGAAGGATCCAAGATTTAGCGACCCTAGATTACAGACAGCTGTTTCGGACTGGTTCGTTACTTCAATTATCTCAGTACATAGATTAGATAAATGGACAACGCGTGTCTCTCCGTTTCTCTCGTTGTCCTTTCTCAAGTTTGAAGTTTGGTTGCATTTGAGGTTAGATGAATCCTTGAAAGTCATCCAACCATTTCCAGTCTCTGCGAGAGTTCTCATCATCTTTGAATAGAGTTCACGAGCATCAACTTGGCGTTCGTATAACTCTGCTTCTTCTGCTTCTATGTATGCTTTTTCAAATTCTTCCCCGAAAAGGTCTGTTAGGTGAGGAACTCTTTTCGGGTCAAACAAACTCCACTTCCAATTATTTTCAACTCTCTCCATGAATAAATCTGGAACCCAGTTAGCAATATTTAGATTGTGGGTCCGTCGTGCATGGTCACCTGTATTTTGTTTTAATTCAAGAAACTCTTCAACGTCGTCATGCCAAGTTTCAAGATAGATACAAGCAGCGCCCTTGCGACGGCCACCTTGATTTACTGCAGCTACAGAGCTATCAAGGGTTTTGAGCCAAGGGACTATGCCATTTGAAAGGCCATTAGTACCTTGGATTAGACTTCCCTTGCTTCTGATGCGATGCCAAGCAACGCCAATTCCTCCTGCGAATTTAGAGAGTTGAGCGATGTCGGTGTAGCGCTTGTAAATACCCTCTAGTGAATCTTCAGGAGAGTCAAGTAGGTAGCAACTCGAGAGTTGTTGGTGGGTTGTGCCTGAATTGAAAAGAGTGGGGCTTGAGGGAAGGTAGGCCAAAGATGACATTAGATCATAGAAAGCGACAGCCTCATTAACATCCTGTGAGAGTCCACAGGCTACTCTCAAGAAAAAGTACTGAGGAGTTTCTATGACTTCTCGTGTCTCTGGGTGGCGGAGAAGATACCTGTCATATACAGTGCGGAGGCCAAAAAATTCAAAGTTTCTATCGCGATCAGAGTTGATAGCGGCGTTTAATGTTGAAGCATTATCTAACACAAAATTTAGAGCATTATCACCAATTACACCTAGTTCGTGTCCTCTCGTAACAGATTCAGTAAACCAGGGTATGTTTTGGTTTCTTACCTCTTTATCAATATATGTAGCTAACAATCGTCCCGCTAGTCGAGAGTATCGAGGTTCTTCAACGATTAATCCCGCTGCTGTTCTTATTGAAAGTTCATCAAGTTCACGGGTGGTAGAGCCATCTGCGAGCGCCGATATTGTTCTTGTCGCTACACGCATAGGGTCTACCCCTTTCAGCCCTTCTGCGCATCGGGCTACTGCGTTAACTATTTTGTTTACGTCTACTTGTTCAAGGTCCCCGTTTCTTTTGCGGACACGCATGCCAGTATTCTGGGGAAGAGTAGCGCTATTTTGACTCTGCGACGCAGGTGATTCTTTGTCTTCTGCTACTTCGGCTATGGGCTGAACATTCCCGTTCTCAATTTCGTTGAGCTGGTCAGATTCTGCCCCTTCAGTTTGGTTTTCTTTCTTTATAGATGGTTCAGATAATGCCATCGTTTCTCTCCTCAAATGTCCCCAACTAGAGAACCAGTTTCAACTAGTTCTATTTTCAAAGAAAACGCATTCCTATTTGTGAAGGATTTGTATCTTTGATTCCCCATGGCTTTTCTTCTTTGAAAAACCGCTGGAACCTAATTACAGCCGTGTAACTACACCCGTGTCAATAGTTGTTGGAAATTTTTTCAAAATCAAGGAGTTATGTGAGGAGATTTTTCTTTGCGATGATAACGCCGTCGCTGTCTGCATAGATCCAAGATCCAGTATTTAACTGGGTGTCAGCAATTTGAATTCTCGTGCCAACTTCCCCTAACCCGCGTTTTATGCTCTTTCGTGGATTTGTTCCTATCGCCTTTATTCCAATCGGCATGTCCTGGATGGCATCTGAATCTCTTATGCAACCATTGATAATTACGCCATGCCAATTGTTCTCTATTGCTAGAGCGGCGAGGCGATCTCCAAGCAGTGCGCAATTGAGAGATCCCTCTCCATCAACGACCAGAACTTTCCCGCGACCTTCGGACTCCAACATTTGACGGACAAGCGTGTTATCTTCTGGGGCTATTACAGTGACTGCTTTGCCATAAAATTTTGTTCTCTGTCCATATGAGAAAAATCTTAACGGCAGAACTTCAGCTTCTGGGAAAGCATCAAGGAGGTCAGCAGTGGCAAATATATCCATACTCACTTTGTATCAGGATCCATAGATGGAAGCACCATTAATTCAGTTGACTTTATTGATGCCCAGCAATGACTCCCTAATTTAATTCCTAATTCCTTAAATGAGGTATCCGTAATAGTTGCACGAGAAAAAAAAGAACCGTTCAGACTGATCCTGACTAGATCTCCATCAGTGTTCAGGCTTGAAACAGTAGCTTCCCACCTGTTTCTAGGGGAGCCAGTTGGTTCTTCTGTGTGGATTGCGATCGAGGAGCTAGGGAAGCTGACTTGGACAGGGCCAAAATGTTTTCTGGGTAGGTGCAATCGTTCGCCATTGCTGAGCTCCAAGTCGTAACCGGTTGCCTTTCCAGATACGAGATTCAAATCTAGGAATTTACTTATCCATGGTGTGGCTGGTTTGGACGTTAGCTCTTTAATATTTCCTTGTTGGATTACTTTTCCTTGTTCAATAGCGATGATGTAATCAGTCAATTTCATAGTTTCGATGGGATTGTGTGTAGCTATAAGCAATGTCGCTTCTAAGCAGCGAAGGTGCTGGTGGATTTCTGCGGTCGCTTCAACATCAAGTGAAGCGCAAGGTTCATCAAGCAAAAGGAAATCCGGATTACTAGCTACAGATCTGGCAAGAGCCACTCGAGCTCTTTGCCCGCCTGAAAGTGAATGCGGAAAGCGTGTCTGAATAGCCTGTAGGTCAAATTCTTTGAGAATGCCTGATATGCGTAGACGGGCTTTTCTTTTAGAATATTTCTTTGACCGGAAGGGGAAAGCAATATTGTCTTGGACAGATAGGTGGGGGAACACTCCTCCGTTTTGATGTTGTAAGACGATATGTCGTTTATGTGGGGGTGTAAAAATTTTCTCGCTGGGGGCATCGACTAGAGCGCCATTGACCCTCAGGGTCCCAGTTTCTAAGGGTTGGTGACCTCCTATAACTCTTAACAGGGTGGACTTCCCAGCTCCGTTAGGGCCAATTATAGAAACGCGGTTATTGTTGTTTGTATTAAGAGAGAATTCAAATTGTTTTTTTTCTAGATTGGTTGACCCCGAAAGCTGAACTGTACTCATTGTGTTCCTATCCATCTTCCCCGAAGGGCAACTAGTACAGATAGGGATATAACCACCATGAGCATTCCGAGAACCACTGCTCGTTCAGGATTGGTTTCCAACGCTACGAAAAGTTGCAACGGGAGTGTGCGGGTTCTTTCAGGATTGTCACCTGCAAAAGTTATTGTCGCACCGAACTCTCCTAGGGCCCGAGCCCAGGATAAAGCTATGCCTGCAAAAATGGCTGACTTTACCATTGGAAGAGATGTGGTAAAAAAAGTTCGTGTTGGGGTAGCACCAAGACTTAATGAGCTTTCTTCAAACTGTGGGTCAAGTTGAGATGCTGCTGTTTCAATTGCTAAAACGAAAAAAGGGAGAGAGACGAATGTTGCTGCAACGACTGCTCCAGCAGTAGTAAATGGCAATGTTATGCCAAACCAGCTATCTAATTTCTCGCCGATGAAACCTTTTCTTCCTAGGGCAAATAATAAAGCGGTACCGCCAGCAACTGGAGGTAGAACCATTGGTAGCAGAACTATTGCTCTTATTACTTTCAGACCTCTTGCTTGGCTTCTTGCTAAAACCCAACCCAAAGGAAGGCCAAGTAGGAAACAAATAATTGTTGCAGATGTGGCAACGATCAGAGACAATGTGATGGATTGAACGACATCATCTTCACTTACGATTTGGAAGAACATAGACCATGGCGTTCTTTGTGATAACCCGATGAATGGCACGATGAGGAAGATAGAAGTAATAAGTGCGCCGGTCCAAAGAAGGGGAGGAATTGACCTTGATTCTCTTCTCATCATGAGGGAACACCAAACCCGTATTTCTTTAAGATCTTTTGTCCGACTGGAGAGAGTACAAACTCTATAAAATCTGTTGATCCTATTTTCCCATCCTGAATGGATGCAATCGGATAATTTGTTTTAAGTTGCTCAGATTGTTCAATGGGAATGAAATTAATTCTTGAATTAACATCGGTTATGTAAATAAGACCTGCGTCTACTTCTCCCAATTCAATTTTTGTTCTTACGGATCTAACGCTTGGTTCAAAAGATGAGGGGTTTAAATCTACGTTTTCTTGAGCAGCGAGTTGAAAAGATAATTTCCCGCAAGGAACCTGAGGAGCGCAAATTGCCGAGACGCTTCCTTTGAGGTCCCTGATGTTTTCTATTGATCCAGGGTTCTCCAAGGGGGTGGCTAGAACAAGGTAGTTAGTAGCAAAGATTTCTAGGTTTTCTCTCTCAATTCTTCTTGTATCAGCTAGTCGTGCCATAGTTTCTTCATCTGCCAAAGCTACGACATCAACTTTGGCTCCATCCTCAATTTGAGATGCAAGGGAAGCACTTCCAGCAATGGTTAATGAAATTTCAAACTGGGTTTCCTTTTCGAATTCTTCTGTTATTTCTTCAAAAGCTTCTGTTAATGAGGATGCTGCCATTACATGAAGTGAGTTCTCGGACAAGCCACATGAAAGGGTTAGAAATAAAACAATTGCTAGGGGAGCGTTCAGGCGGGAAAAGTAGCGGAAGTTTTGAAAAGTAATCATGTGGCTTGATTACGGAAGTTCTACTACTACGTTTGTTGATTTTACAACGGCAGCGGCAATAACTCCCGGTTCAAGCCCCATAGATTCTGCGGCCTCGGCAGAAATTAGAGATACGAAGCGGTGACCACCAGCTTGGATCTCAATTTGGGCCATAACTCCATCTTTGGTGGTTTTTGTGACTAAACCGACGAAACGGTTTCGTGCTGAAAGGTGGGTGTTCTCATCGGGAGCCACTTGGTAGGACTCCCGAAGGAAATGTGCTAGATCAATGCCTCTTATAGTTCGGTGGCCACCGTCGGTTCTTGTGGCAGGAATTTTTCCTTCATCAATCCATGACCGCACAGTATCAACGCTTAATGCAAGAAGTGAGGCGACCTGACCAATTCGTAAGTTAGTCATTTTAAACTCCTAAATCTATGAAATTCATAGAAATATTATATCAAAATCTATTAAAAGTGAGAAATTAGCTAGAAACACAGAACATTCAGAATTTTTTTTATCACCATCACCTAGCTCACCTCATTCACTATCTACCCTTTTTGCATGATCAGAGAATTATTCGCATACCAGTCAGGAAATAATGAGTTAATTGATGCATGTGGGAATGATCCCGGGCAGATTTGTGAGTGGGTCTTCGACGCATCAGGGAATAAAACTCTTTCATCAATTATCGGGTGGGCAGTTGATAAACCCTTAACAATAATCGTTGTTGTGCTCGCAGGTTTTATTGCTTCTCGCTTGATGCGGAAAACTATTACCCACTTTGGGGAGCGTTTAACAGATGAACGTCAAAGCAGGGCATTGGCACAACTTCAAAAAATTAAAGGGAAAGTAAAAGCTGGGAAAGTACTTCGCGATGAACAAGCCGAATTAAGGACGAAAGCCAGGACAGAAACTTTGACCTCAGTTTTGTCCAGCATTGCAAACCTTGCAATCTGGACGGTTGTCGCCCTAATGGCACTCGGGGAGATAGGCGTTAATCTAGGACCGCTTATTGCCGGTGCAGGAATAGTAGGCGTTGCTGTCGGTTTCGGAGCCCAGTCAATTGTAAAAGATTTTCTTTCGGGCATGTTTATGCTTGTCGAGGATCAGTATGGGGTTGGAGATTCAGTAGACGTTGGGATCGCATCGGGAACTGTTGAGCGCATGACGTTACGCACAACAATCCTTAGAGATACGAATGGAAGTGTTTGGTACGTCCCCAATGGAGAAATAGCACGAGTAGGAAACCGATCCCAAGTGTGGTCACGCGCAGTTCTAGATGTTGATGTAGCGTATGACACTGACTTACGACACGCACAAGATGTTATGAAGCGTGTAGCTGTTGAGCTCTGGGAAGACGAAACATTTACAGCTGGTGACATAATAGAAGAGCCACAGGTTGTGGGGGTTCAGAACCTCGGAATTGATGGAATCACTCTCCGGTTAGTTGCAAAGACAGATCCATCTGAGCAATGGGCAGTAGCTCGAGAGTTACGTATCCGTCTCAAGGAAGCTTTTGACGCTGAAGGAATACAGATGCCATTTCCACAAAGGACAGTCTGGATCAATCAAGAGAAATAGAACCAAATTTGTAGGTGCCGCTACTCTAAGTTTCTCAACGAATTCTCTGCTGCTAGCAAATCAGCTTCAGCCTCTTGAAGCATCTTCCTTGTTTCTGCAATCACGTCAGGTTTAGCATTTTGTAAATAACCTGGGTTCTTAAGTCGAGTCTGAAATCCTGTCACTTGTTTCCGTTTATCTTCAACTAACTTAGTTAACCGATTTTTTTGAGCCTCAAGGTCAACCTCATTTACAAGTCCAGAAATTCGGATCTCTTCACCTTCAAACGTTAAAAGAGTTGATTTCAGGTCAGCAGTTTTATCAAGAATGGTGACCTCTTCAATTCCAGCAAGAACCTCTATGAATCCATTCGTAGAATCTAAGAGATCGTGGATAGTTCGTGAAACATGAAGTTGAATCATTTGTTTGGGTTTAACTTTTTGTTCAGCGCGGGCTGACCGAAGAAGACCAACAAGATTATTGGCTCTTTCAAAAGTTTCTAGTATTTCGTTAGAGCTTAAATTATCAGGAGTAACCTTTGGCCAATCAGCGACAGCAAGAATCTCTGAGTCAGGTAGTGCAATTTCATCTAGGTCTGATCGTTTTGCTTCTCGTACATGAGGCCAGAGAGTTTCTGTAACAAATGGGCAAACAGGGTGCATTATTCTAAGTACCGCATCAAGAATGTTTGCAAGAATCGCCTGCTGTTGAGGGTCATTGTCAATCGTTGGTTTTATAACTTCTAAATAACGATCACAAACATCATGCCAAACAAAATCGTAAAGAGTGTCGGCGAAGGTATTAAACTGGTAAGAAGCTAAGGCACTCTCTAGTGCCGTGACGGTCTTAGCTAAACGAGCGACTATCCACCTATCGGCAAATGGGCGAGAATCTAGGGAAATTCTTATATCAGGTGAGGTATCAATCCTTCCTAAAGCGAAGCGCGTTGCATTCCAAAGTTTGTTTGCAAAATTCCTCCCTAGATCAAACTTTGATGAAGTGTTTCTTGCCAAGGGAGTAAGGTCATCAGGTTCGGCAGAACCGGAAGTTGCACCATAAGCGCTTACCATTTTCTTCGTACCGTCTTCAGGGGAAGATTGTATAGGTGCAGCAACTAGGTATCCTTCCGGAGTAGCTACAAACTCTGGCTTAAATGCTATCCCCGTATGAGGGCAAACCATTTCAACTGGCATTCTCACATCTTGTGTATCTGTAGTCATTTGAACCAAAGTAAAGCGCATAGCATCTGCGCCATGGCTAAATATGATGTCGCGGGGATCTACACCATTCCCAAGACTTTTTGACATTTTCTGACCATGTCCATCCTGAACCATTGCATGGATAAAAACATCCTCAAAAGGTAATTGCCCATTTAGAAAATAGCGATTGAACATAACCATTCGGCTAACCCATAAGGTTATGATTTCGCGCGCTGTCGATAAGACGGAGGTGGGGTTATAGAATTCAAGAAGTCCTTCAGTCTCAGGAAAATCTTCAGGCCATGGCCAGCCCATAGTCGAAAGTGGCCAGAGCGCTGACGAGAACCAGGTATCAAGGACATCAGGGTCACGGGTGAATCCCTCGTCTTCAATCTGAGAGATCAGTTCAATTTCTGAAATTGGTGTGTTTAAGTCGATTCGCTTTAACGTATTTTCTGGGGGGACACATATGGCTTCTTCAATCATGTCATCACCAATTTCTCGAATCATGTGAGCAGCACCCTTTAGAGTCCATTCGCTTTCAATAGTGATACCGACATCCAAACCTTCGGTATTTAAAGGAACAGGGCTTTTCTCCACCGGAACCAAACGTACCCAAACTGGAATTTGATGTCCCCACCACAATTGACGTGAGATGCACCAGTCTCGGATCCCTTCGTGCCACGAATGGTATGTTCTGGCATATCTTTGTGGAGCAAATGAAAGATCTCCATCGCCTTTTAAGTCTGATCTTATCGTGACGTCATCTGGGAGAGGAGGAACTTGAGATTCGTTTTGAGCTCGTAAAGCGGAGCCTCGCAAACGATCGTCTGTTACGGCCACGTACCATTGGGAACTTAACCAAGGTTCAATGGGGACATGGCTGCGATAAGAGTGACCAACCGAATGAGTGTAAGGCCTAATTTCCTCAAGGAGATTATTGCCATTGAACCAGTCAATTACAGCCTCTCGGGCTTCTTCTCTGGTTAACCCAATGAACTTAGAAGACTCCTCGGAGATATCTTCCCAGCCATAATGATTTGAAATTTTCGCATCTGGACCCATGATGTTAATAACAGGTAGATCATGCCGAAGTCCTATATCCCAGTCATTAGGGTCATGTGCCGGTGTAACTTTTAAGAACCCGGAAGCATATCGTGCTTTGGAGTCTTCACTTTCTGGATCAGCCATGATGACATAATCATCGGCAATGATTGGAATTAACCGGTTAACGATCGGTAATCGGACCATTTTCCCCACTAAATCATTAGCAAGGGAATCATTGGGGTTGACAGCTACGGCCGTGTCCCCAAGCATGGTTTCTGGGCGAGTGGTTGCGACTGTTACATGTCCTGATCCATCATCAAGGGGGTATTTCAGGTACCACATAAATCCTTCGACTTCTTCCATTTCTACTTCATCATCAGCTAAAGCAGTCATAGAAACGGGATCCCAGTTAACTAAACGTTTACCGCGATAAATTAGTCCATCCTGAAACAAGGTGTAGAAGGCATGCCGAACAGCGTTTGCACATATTTCATCCATCGTAAATCGAGTACGATCGAAATCGCATGAAGCTCCCATAGCTATGAGTTGGTCAATAATGATTCCTTCGTATTCGTCTTTCCACTCTTGAGTCCTTTGAATAAAGGCATCTCTGCCGATCTCCAGTCGTGACGTTCCATCGTTGAGCAATCGCTTCTCCACCACTGCCTGAGTCGCTATTCCAGCATGGTCAGTGCCTGGCATCCACATAGTGGCAAACCCAGCCATTCGGTGATATCGAATAAGAACATCTTGGATGGTGTTATTTAACGCGTGGCCTAAATGTAGCGCTGCAGTTACATTCGGTGGAGGAATCACAATGGAGTAAGGTTTCCTGTTATTTGAAGCAGCTTTTGACTGAAATGCTCCTACTTGCGACCACAGTGCACTGATGGCCTCTTCTGCTTCAGATGGGATATATGATTTCGCCAATTTCTTAGATGGGTGGTTTTCAGTCATTGTTTAGAAATGGTAATGCCGTTTACTGCTTGAATGATGCAAGAAGGCAAGAAACAATGAGATGTAATCTGGTGGAGTATTTTTAATCTCATCTTCAAGGGGTTAATTTGGAAGATGAACTTATTGGTAAAGAGGTAATTTGTAAATGGCTGAATTCTCACTTGAGTTGAATGATGACCAGATTGGGATCCAGAATTGGGTGCATGGGTTCGCCGAAGAAGTTGTTAGGCCTGCTGCTGAAGAATGGGATGAGAAGGAAGAATTCCCTTATCCGATAGTTAAGCAGGCTGCTGAAATAGGCCTTTATGGTTGGGAATTTATGGCTGAAGCTATGACAAACGACCCAACGGGTTTAACAATGCCAGTTGCGATTGAAGAACTATTTTGGGGTGATGCAGGAATTGGAATGGCAATTATGGGTTCTGGACTTGCAGCAGCAGGGATTTTTGCTTCTGGAACTAGTGAACAAGTAATGGAATGGGTGCCTCAGTGTTATGGGGATGCGCAAAATCTTCAACTTGGGGCTTTCTGCGCATCAGAGCCAGATGCTGGATCAGATGTAGGTGGATATCGGCTTTCAGCTAAATATGACGAAGCAAAAGATGAATGGACTTTAAATGGAACTAAAGCTTGGATTACGAACGGTGGGATTGCAGATATTCACGTAGTAGTTGCAGTAATCGATCCAGAGCTTGGTTCTAAAGGCCATTCGAGTTTCGTGGTTCCGCCTGATACTCCAGGGCTGAGTCAGGGGCAAAAATACAAGAAACATGGGATTCGGGCAAGTCATACAGCTGAAGTTGTCTTAGATGATGTGAAAGTCCCTGGTAGTTGTTTACTCGGAGGTAAAGAAAAACTTGATGAACGTTTAGCTAGAGTGCGAGCAGGTAAAAAGGGTAACGCTCAAGCTGCTATGCAAACATTTGAAGCCACGAGGCCTGCAGTCGCTGCCCAGGCTATTGGGGTCGCCAGAGCCGCTTATGAGTACTCACTGGAATATGCTAAGGAACGCTATGCCTTCGGAAAGCCTATCATTAAGAATCAAAGCATAGCTTTTATGCTCGCTGACATAGCAACAGAAATTGATGCGACAAGGATGCTAGCTTGGAGAGCTGCTTGGCTTGGGAAGCAAGGAAAATTTGAGAACGCCGAAGGCTCAATGGCGAAGCTGAAAGCTGGCCGGGTAGCCGTATGGGCTACCGAAAGAGCTATCCAAATTCTTGGAGGCTATGGATACACCAGGGAATATCCTGTTGAACGGTGGCACAGAGACGCGAAGATCCACGATATTTTTGAAGGAACCGAGCAGATACAACAACTTGTTATCAGTCGTGCTATCTCTGGGTTGCGAATTGAGTAATAGAATCCCATCTGTATCGCTCGCTGCGGTTCCGGGACGGCGGGCAGTTACTTTAGATTTAGCAGTTGAAATTGAAGAGAGGGGTTTCTCTGGGATTTACTGTCCGAGCTTTGGCGACGCTATGGGTTTATGTCAGGGTATTGCTGAAAGAACGAGCCAAATCCCTTTCGGAACCTCAATAGTAAATATCTATACTCGACACCCCCATGATTATGCATCTTCTGCTTCTTTTATCCATGAGGTATCAAATGGAAGATTTCGCTTTGGTGTCGGTGTAAGCCATGGTCCAATGAATGATTGCCTATCGCTTACGACGGGTAAACCTTTGTCGGATATGCAAAATTTTGTTCAAATTTTCAAAGAAGCTGAGAGAGTGGGTGAATTGCCTCCCATTATTATCGCTGCGATGAGAGACCGTATGATGAACTTAGGGGCTGAAATAAGTGATGGAGTTGTTCTTGCTAATGGTGCTAGAAGCGCATTAGCTGGTTCGTTGGAAAGGATGAGGTTAAATTCAAATATTCGGGATGATTTTTTTATTGGTGGTATGATCCCAACTTGTATCTCTGAGGATCGAGAGGCAGCTGCTGCAGTAAATCGGAAAACGCTCATGATGTATGTAAATCTTCCTAATTATCGTAATTATTGGAAAGCTTCCGGATACCAGAAAGAGATGGAAAGTATTGAAGAGGCAATATCTCAAAAAAATTATGAAGCCTTAGCAAATTTGATGACTGATGACTGGCTTAGTGACGTGACACTTTATGGGTCGGCTACTGAAGTAAAGGAAGGATTAGAAAAGTGGTATGAAGCTGGTTTGGAGAATCCCATTCTTGTCCCATCATCAACTAGTGGAGGTCAATTCATAGCGTTTCAGGAATTGTTTGCTCTTTTTACTTAGTTAGAGACCCACCAGCCCACCAACGTTCAAATCTTGGTTTAATCGCCAGTGATACTAATTCAACAATAGTTCCACTAGGGGGTGCAACATATGTGTACCCACCGTAACCCTTGTCTGGTGAAACTCCAGCAGCGATCAATGTCCATCCTTGTTTCATGAAGCGTTCTGTCTCTTGAGCTACATCATCAACCCAAACTCCAACATGGTGAACTCCCGGATCCTTTCTGCCATCCCAGATGGAGTCCTTAGGACCCTCCAGCAGCTCAAGATGCTGGGGCCCTTCACATGAATATACAAATTTAAGAGGCAAACTCATCTGCCCCATTTCAGGTGTCCAAATTGACTGTCCAGGAGTCTCAACAGGTTCAGCCCATGTCACTCCTAAAGAAGTTCCCATCTCTTTCATTGCTTCTGATAGATCAGGAACTCTTATCCCAATATGATATATCTCTTGAAAATCAAACATCGCTGTTTTCAAGATATGGTTCCATAAGTTGATCCATTCTTAATTCTTCTTGGATCCGTTCAACGCCTATCATCCGGTCTATCTCTTCATGCAGATGCCATATCCTTCGTTCTTGATAATTGATGGGAACCCCTGTAAACGCTTTGGACTCAAGAGATTCCTGCATGGGTGCCATGTTGTACTTATCTTCATCCATTATCTGATTAAATTGTTTTGATCTGATTTTCCAGTGCAATGGGAGTTCGTCACCTTCCCAGTCTTGTGGTGCGTAATAGAACCATTCAAGAAGAGTAGTACGAATATCAATTGGCCAGAATAGAAGGATTGGGAACCCAAATGCTCCCAATGGGATAATAGTGTTAGGGAAATAGCTCACAGCGGTGCTTGTGCAGTCAAGCATGTTGAGGAAATCCTGATTGGTTGATTGAACAGTTTTAAAATCTCCGTTATCAAGAGGCTTCCAGTCATCCCATGCTTCCATATTTGATTTTTGTACATGTTGATCAGAATAACCAGTGATCATTCGACTATGTCCACCACGGTAGAGCCCCATAGCGGCTCTTTTGCTATCAAGAGTGGCCCAACCTTCTTTGTTTGAGTGGATGTGTTTGAAATGGTAAACCTCAAGGAAAGCTTCAGCCGTCACTTTCCAGTTGCAAGGTATGATCATGCTTTCTCGGTAGACCTCTTTTAACGATTCACAGTCCAACGGATCTAGCATTTCACGAGCTTTCCCGAGAGACTCATTTAAGGGTTCTGCTTTCGGGTTTTTATTAATGAAGATAAATCCAGCGAAAGTTTCGCAGCTTACTTGAGGTAAGCAACGTTCAGTCCGATCTAGATCTACAAAGTCATGTTCATCGGGGACTGCCACCAGTGCCCCATTGGTAATGTCGTAGCTCCAAGAATGATACTGGCAACGTAGTCTCTTAGATGAGCCTTTCTCATCTCTGACTACTGGTGCGCCTCTATGCTGGCAGGTATTGTAGAAACAACGGACTTTGCCATCTTTTCCTCGGATGATGAGCATAGGTTCTCCGAGTTTTTTAAATGTGATGAAATCGCCGGGTTCTAGGACATCATCTTCACGGCCAGCTATAACCCATGAATTAGCGAAGACGAATTCTTGTTCAAGATTATAGAACTCCTCAGAAATATATCGACCTCTAGGGATATCATGAAATTTTGGAAACCCTTCAGGTGGTGCAGTACGAGAAATCTCATAATGAATTTTCTCTTTTATTTCTTGAACTGTGGTTTTCTTCATATTTATTACTTTCGTTATGCAGTCGCTCCGCCATCTACAACTAGAAGATGACCGGTTATGAATTCTGCCAAGTCTGAAACTAAAAATAGTGCTGCTCTAGCAATGTAATCCGGTTTTCCACTTGAACGTAGAGGGTTGGCAGATATGGCAGCATTGATATCAAGTCCTCCCGCTTTTAGTGGTTCCAATTGTTCCTGCACTCCTGGGGTGTCAATAATTCCAGGTGCAATAGCGTTGACTCGGATTCCTTTAGGGCCAAGCTCTTGAGCGAATGATTGAGTTAAACCAATAATTGCGGCTTTAGATGTGCTGTATGCACTAATGTTTGCCCCGCCTCGAAGAGCAGCTATTGATGAGATATTTACTATGGCTCCACCATGATTCATTTTTTTTGAAGCTTCACGGGATGAGCTAAATTGCGCTCGGACATTTACTTCCAGCATTCTGCTAATGAATTGATCTGTTACTTGTTCTATCGGGCCAGTTGTTGGGAAAATGCCAGCATTATTAATAAGGAAATCAAGCCCGTCATTTCCAGCTGCTGTGTTAATAGCTTTAACTAACTGGCTATTATCAGTAATATCGCATTCAATGAAATTAAGTTGGTCGCTTGGAGACTCGTTCTTGACGTTTGAATCATTATCAGCAACTAAAACCGTTGCCCCACATTCAGAAAGCCTGGAGGCAATTGATTTTCCTATTCCTTTTAAGCCTCCAGTTACAAGAGCGCGTTTTCCTGATAAATCAATGAGTTCTTCTATAGCAATATGTTCTCCCATGTTCTGAGCATACAAGAGTTACTCTGTTACTACTAACGGAAATCATTTCGAAAGGACTAGGGTGGATTAGAAATATGAGTGATAAAAACGAAAAAGAAGACCAGATAGTTGCATCTAATCTTCTTAGATATCTTCTTTTAATTTTAGGGTTTTTCTTTGTGGCTCTTGGGTTTATCGGGGTTCTGATTCCAGGGATGCCAACAACGGTTTTTATGATTATGGCTGCTTGGTGTTTTGCTAAATCAAGTCCGCGGTTCGAGCAGTGGGTTCTCCAATTACCTGGAATTGGAAAATTTGTTCAGGACCATAGGTCGGGTTTAGGTATGCCAAGAAAATCAAAGTTCGTAGCCATTGCAATGATGTCAATAGCAGTGTTTTTCAGTATTGTATTTGCAATAAATCAAGCGTGGGTACGTTTTCTTGTTGGGGCTGTTGGCATATTTGGTGTTTGGTATGTAGGAATTAAGGTTCCTACAAGGGAAAACGTGATTTCTGGTGAGGGGCATTGAGAATAATTGGGAGTTTAGCTCTTAATTATTTGATAAATGGATCCCTGATTGACTAAAAAGGTCAGCAAGAATCTCTACTGAGGTTATATATTCCGTTCTGTTTTTTTGTCTTGGTTCTGGAACAAAATGGGTTACGCCAGCTTCAACGTATTCATTAATTTCGGACAAGATTCGGTTAATGTCATCCTCAAGAGGGTCCCAATTAGTTCGCATTGAAATGACGAAATTATCCTTACGTTTAAAAGATTGTAACTTCTTCACTATCTTTGATGTCTCGCTAGGGGAGAGAAATGCTCCATGCCAACCGTTACCTATTCGTGCTGCTCTTCGAAGGGCAACATCAGCATGACCACCTATCCAAATGGGAATTTCGGTGACTGGTTGGGGTTTGGCTCTCATCTCTTTGAACTCTGCACCATGGATCGGGAATGAACCTGAAATAGGGTCTTCTTTCCAAAGGCATTGGATAATCTCCAGTGCTTCATCGGTACGTGGCCCCCTCTCATCGAATGGGATCCCGAGCGCATCAAATTCTGCTTTAAGCCATCCAGCAGCTGTTCCAAGTATCACTCGACCCCCGCTCAATTGGTCTATTGAAGCTAGAGATTTTGCAGTAACTGTTGGATTTCGCATCGGTAAGACTAGAACGGTGGTTCCAATCCCAACCTTTTCCGTTTGAGCTGCAACCCAAGCCATAACTGCTAAAGGTTCATATACATAGGCAGATGGAGGATATTTAGCTTTAGAGGGGATGACTAAGTGATCACTGACCCAAACATCTCTGAAGCCTAGTTCTTCAGCAAATTGCGCTACCTCTGTTATGGAATCTCCGGAAGCGGCAGGACCTGCCTGAGGTAGGTGAATTCCAGCTGTAAGAGGGGCATGGTTCATCCCTTTAAACTAGCTACAACTAGGAGATTCGCATACCATGATTGAAGAGTTTTCTTGTGGGTTAAGGAGTTAGCAATTTCGTGGAAGATTTAGATTTTGATCCACCGGGACCCGGATTTTGGCAGTTGGATAGATCCCATTTTCCCGGTGGAACTACTCCAATAGCTCGGGAACTTGTCGGAACAGCAGTAGAGGAGGTCTACCGGCGCGAATGGGCAAATATAGGTATTCCTGCTGACACGTTGAGTATCAGATTCGTAAATGGATTTTGGTACAGCAGAATGAGGCCTTTAATATTTCCTGACCGTCCGGCAGTAAGGCAACCTCCATTTATCCTTCTTTGGTTAGTGGCACGATTACATCCGGAATTTCGGCGTCGAGAGAAAGCAGCAAAACGCTTTTTAAAGAATTCGCAAGTTTCAGAAGTTATTAATACATGGAAGGAAGTAGGTAGGCCTTCTTTGGTTGCTAAGAATTTAGATTTTCAAGATACTAACCTGCTAGATCTTGATGATGCTGCTCTTGGGATGCATCTTGCAAATCTGATCGATCACCTTCGAAAGACTTTCGATGAGCATTTTCGACTTCATTGTTACGACCTAGGGCCTATAGGTAGATTCCTCGTTGAAGGTTCCGTTTGGGGTATTCCCAGTCACCAACTTCTCGCATTGCTTGCTGGAGCTTCTCCTTCAACGTCTGAACCCCTTCAAGCTCTTAATGAAATATCCATAGAAATTAAGCAATCAGGTATCACACCTTCCTCTTTAGATGAAGTAGCGGGTATTTCAGCTTCAACATCAGAAAAATTAGATGCATATCTGCGTTTTCACGGGTCAGTGCTTTATGGAGGATATGACATAGACTCTCCGACATTGAAAGAATCTCCAGAAGTTATTCTGGCTACTATCCTTGCCAGTGAGAGTTTAACTACATCTGAAACACATGAATTTGGGATAGAAGTAAATTCGGTTCGCAGCAGAATACCTGCTGAAGACTATGAACATTTTGATGACCTTCTTTTCCAAGCTCGCGAGGCCATGGATTTACGCGATGACAATGGACCAATTACTGTCGAATGGCCATGTGGTTTATTGCGGTTAGGGATGCTTGAAGCAGGATTACGGCTCAAACGATCTGGGCGGATTGCACATGAAGCGCATATTTTTGAATTAACAACTGAAGAGTTGCCTGAACTTATTTCCAACAAGAGTGGGCCGACTGCAACTGAATTGTCGGAACGTGCGCGACTTAGATCGCAGCAAAAATTGTTGGATCCTCCACTGGTATTGGGAAAAGTAGAGAAACCACCTCCTGTAGGTGCTTTGCCTAAGCATTTGTCGATGGCAGTGAGGACCGTACAAAAAATCCTTTCTGAACTAGGGATGGGCGAAGGGAATGACCCAATTGAACAAGATAAACGAACTGTTAACGAAGAATTACTAGGTATAGGTATAGGTAAGAGTAAATATCGACAGGTTGCCAGAGTCGCAGAAAATGCTCATGAAGCATTGGAACGTTTACAGCCAGGAGAGATCCTTGTTACGAGAACCACTTCGCCCGCATACAATATGGTGCTTTCTATCGCCGGTGGTTTGGTAACTCTAGAAGGAGGCGCAATGTGTCACGCTGCAGTACTATCACGTGAATTCAATCTCCCCGCAATTATCGGTGTCTCCAACGCATTTGATGAAATTGAGGATGGGACGTGCATTGAATTAGATCCTGAACATGGCCGTGTGCAAATTCTTGAAAGTCTTGAAGTAAAGGGCAAAACTGAAAATTGAATTCGGCCTTCAAGAGTGCCGGAGAAGCATCAGAGACCTACACTGAAACCAACTATCAGGACGATGATCTGTGATTGGAGGGAGACCGTGGATCATAAGAAAGCTTCGGATGCTCTCAAGAGCGCAAAAAACATTGTTGATTCTGGATTGTCTCATCTTCGGTCGCAGGGAAAACCCGAAGAGAATCAAGCCTTTCTTTATGAGCTTGCTCATGCTAGTTCTGCACATGTGATCGCAGAAAGCTTTCTAGATTACGCGGACAATGGACCCAAAGAGAGCCAAATAGTTGAAATATTTTGCGCAGATGTACTGCGGTCAGTAGCTACTATTTCCTTTGGGCGTGAGGAAACATGGGAATTAGATAATTCCGATCTCGAACTTATTCGTGCATACGTTACGAGTCATGGAACACCGGCGTTGTATGCGCAGAACTTCCAAAATCAAGGGAAACTAAGCCTAAATGATGACATGGAACTCGTCGCTGAAACTTTTCGACGTTTTGGCCGCGATCATATTATGAATGTAGCTGAGGAAGTACATCGGCAAGATTTGGATGTTCCAGAGTCAATTATTAGTGGTTTAGCAGACCTTGGATGTTTCGGATTATCTATTCCTGTTGAATATGGGGGGAGTGCTACTGGGTCGACTCAGGATATGCATGCGATGGTAATAGCGACCGAAGAACTTTCTAGAGCATCTTTAAGCATCGGAGGGTCACTTATAACCCGGCCTGAAATTCTAGCTAGGGCTATAGAAAATGGAGGAACAGAAAAACAAAAGAAAGATTTTTTGCCTGAGATAGCTTCTGGAAGAAGTATGTCAGCAGTGGCGGTTACCGAACCGGACCATGGCAGTGATGTTGCGTCTATAACTACCACCGCTCGGAAAAAAGGCGATGAGATCTGGGAACTTAACGGTGTAAAAACCTGGTGTACATTCGCGGGACGAGCTGATCTCTTAATGGTTCTTGCCCGGACGAATCCTGATTTATCTATAGGTCATCGAGGCCTTAGCGTTTTTGTCGTAAGAAAAGAGCAAATTGCAGGACATAGCTTTGACTTGAAGCAAGACTCCGGATGGCGTATGCAAGGTAGGGCGATTCCAACACTTGGGTATAGAGGGATGCACAGCTACGAAATATCATTTCAGGATTGGCAGGTTCCAGCCGAAGCTCTTATCGGTGGCCCAGATGGAGAAGGCAGAGGTTTTTATCTACAGATGGCGGGTTTTGAAAATGGCAGATTACAAACGGCTGCACGGGCTGTTGGAGTAATGCAAAGAGCTTATGAAGAGGCATTGAAATACTCCGAAGAACGTAAGGTTTTTGGCCAGTCTTTGTCAGGCTATCAACTTACGCAAATCAAGCTAGGACGCATGGCGGCGCTTATTCAGGCTTGCCGTCAGTACACCTATAAGGTAGGCGAACTTATGTCCACCGGCTCAGGTACTTTAGAAGCAGCAATGGTTAAAGCCTATGCATGTAAAGCTGCTGAGTGGGTAACCAGAGAGGCAATGCAAATACACGGTGGTTTCGGATACGCAGAAGAATACGTAGTTAGCCGTCTTTTTGTTGATGCTCGCGTGCTTTCAATTTTTGAAGGAGCCGATGAGGCATTGTGTCTGAAACTTATAGGACGAAGACTTCTTGCAGGTTAGCCCAAACCCTTTCGGACGGGAGGTAGGTCATCAAATTCTGGTTCTTCATTCCTTGCCTGAGCTTCAAAGACTGCAGCCATATCTTGTGGCTGGAACATTCCAGCTTGCCAAGTCGCTATGAAATTCAAACTATCCGCCACTGAGTGATCTCTTGTAAAGTTCACGCTTTCCTTTGTCCCCCAGATCGCAAGAGGGGATTTGGTTGCAATCTCTGCAGCAATCGCTAGCACCCCTTCAACAAGTTCTTCGTGAGATGGAAAAATTTGGTTTACTAGACCTACCTCTAATGCTCTCTGAGCAGACATTCGCCGTCCTGTATAAGCTAACTCTCGAGCAATTCCTTCAGGAATTAATTTAGGAAGTCTTTGTAGCGTCCCAACATCAGCAGTCATACCTATATTAATTTCCTGTATACAGAACCAAGCATCTTCAGAAACATAACGCATGTCGGCAGCAGTAACCATGTCGACTGCACCACCGACGCAACCACCTTGAATAGCAGTCAAGACGGGCATTCTAGCTTTTTCGAAACAAGTAAAACTTTCTTGTAAGTGAAGAGCGCCACCTCGAGTGATGGCGTTACTTCTCCCTCTTTCAGAGCGTTTCCCGTCGTTTAGGCCACCACTTGTGAATACAGATAGATCCATGCCAGCGCAGAAATGTCGTCCAGTTGAAGAGATGACTATGGCTCTAGCCTTACCCTCATCGCTTATAGCGTTAATAATTTCTGGCAACTCACTCCAGAAAGCAGGAATCATAGTATTTAGACTGTCACCTCGACTCAGTTGGACGTGGGCGACATTTTCAATTTCTGTTACTTCAAAACATTCATAGCTCATGCTTAACACTCTCACCTTCTAGCGGCATTCGCCACCTTAGAGGGATATTCTAGAGAAGATCGTATAAACTCGCGTTGAATCGTTATAAAGAAAATAATGAAAATTCAAAAAAGCAATGATTGAAACGAAAAAAACATTCTGTCGCGTTTGCCATGCAGCTTGCCCAATGGAAATTGATGTTGAAGATGGTAGTAAAATCGTTAACGTCCGAGCTGACAGGAGCGATCCGCTCTTCAAAGGTTTTTCGTGTATAAAGGGACGGCAATTGGCAGACCAGTTTCATAGTCCTAGTCGTCTTAGGTTTCCTCTTAGGAAAACCCCTTCTGGAGTTTTTGACCCGATTTCATCAGCTGATGCTTTGGATGAAATAGCTCAGAAACTTGAAAAAATTATTTCAAAATATGGCCCCCGTTCCGTGGCAACGTATATCGGAACGGGGGCATATCAAAATAGTGTGGGTGTCGCCGTAGCTTCATCATGGCACACAGGTTTCGGCTCACCTTCCTTCTACACTTCTCTGACCATAGATCAACCTGCTCATAGGAGTTCACTCCTTCGTTTGGGTTCATGGGAGGCAGGGTGGCAAAATTTTTCCGACGCAAATGTTTTACTAGCAGTTGGGTATAACCCGCTAGTTTCTAGTTATGGGCCGGCAAGTGGGCTTCAAGGAACCGATCCTTTCGTAAAGCTTCGAGAAGCGAAAGAAAGAGGTCTGAAATTAATAGTAATTGATCCAAGGAGAAGTGAATTAGCCAAACAGGCTGACCTTTGGTTGCAGGTGAAGCCTGGCGAAGACCCCACCCTTCTATCTGCAATAGTCAATGTTATTCTCAGCAATAATTTATATGACAGAGAGTTTTGTGATGAATTTGTTGAACCTGACCAGCTTGATCTCTTGAAGGGGGGAGTTGGTCCTTTTACTGCTGAATATGCGGCCACTCGTTGTGAGGTTTCGCCTGAGGATATTGAAATTGCTGCGAGAATTTTTGCAGAAGGACCCAAAGGAACAGCAGGTTCTGGAACAGGGCCAAATATGGCTCCTCACGGGACACTGATGGAGTCGCTTACGCTTACACTAAATGTTCTCTGTGGACGGGTTTTGAAAGAGGGAGAGACCCTGGAAAGTCCCTATATGCTTTCACCCGGCGATACACGCCGCGCACAAGTCAAAGCACCAAGTAATCCAACCCCAGGGGCCCCACACCGTGTGCGAGGGCTATATGGTCTTGCTGATGAAATGCTAACTAATGCTCTAAACGATGAAATTCTTTTGGAAGGCGATGGACAGGTTCGAGCATTAATCGTGTCAGGAGGCAACCCTGTGCAAGCTTGGCCCGATCAGAAAAAAACTCTTGACGCCCTTCAAAGTTTGGAGTTGCTAGTCGTCATTGACCATCGGATGACAGCCACTGCAGAGCTGTCTGATTACATTTTCGCCCCACGATTGCAATTAGAGAGAGAAGATGTTCCAAATGTTATGGATAGACGATTCCCAGCTGTTTACACAAACTACACCGACAGAGTTATTGACTCGGGCGATGACGTTCTAAATGAATGGGAAGTTTTCGTAGGTTTAGCGAAAAGGATAGGCACAAAAATCGTTTTGCCGGGTGGGGAGCTACCAATTGAAACTTCATTGACCGATGGTGACGTCATAGATTATGTGTATGGAAATTCCCGTCTACCTATAAATGAATGGAGAAAAAATCGGGGAGTGATTCATGACAATCCAATTATTGTTCTGCCAGCGGATTCAGCCAATGATGCAAAATTTGCTGTTTGCCCCCAAGATGTTTATTCAGAACTTCAAGAGGTTAGAAATGAAAAATCTGGAAGTGACCTTCTCGGAAGTTTCAGCGATTCTGAATTCCCTTTCCTATTAGTGGGTAGACGACTCAAACATGCGCTTAACTCGCTAGGGTCTGAACTACCAGGGTTAGCACGTGTAGCAACGACTAATTATGCGTATGTACACCCTGACGACCTTAAAAACCTTGGTGCCGAACCTGGAGATCTTTTACGGATAACATCACCCCGTTCGTCGGTAGTTGGTGTCGCAGAAATCGATAAAGATATAAAACAAGGCGTTGTTGCAATGTCTCACTCCTGGGGAGGTCGTTCCTTGACAGATGAGAAAGTCAGGGATATCGGGACTCCAACTAACCGTCTTGTGACATCTGATTCTGGGTATGACCGGATCACTGGTTTGCCAATAATGAGTGCAATCCCGATAGACGTTCACCGCATAACCGAAGACGAGTTACTTGACTTTAACTAAGAACGATCTTTAGTCTTCGTAGTCACTCACTTCACGGTCACCAGTTAAACCACCTTTAATAACTTTCCCACTAGCCGTCCTTGGGAGTGGGTCAATTCGATGCTCCCAGTGGTCAGGAATCTTGTATCCAGCCAATGTCTCCTTGCACCATTCTATAAAAACATCAATTTCAAACTTGCCACTAGGTGTCAATACAACAACAGCTTTGACTTCCTGTCCTTTCTGCATGTGGTCTACGCCGAGAACAGCAACTTCATGGATATCTGGGTGACTTTCTAGTCGGTGTTCAATCTCAACTGGGTAGATATTTTCGCCAGATTTTATGATCATATCTCTTGCTCTTGAATTGATGTAAAGTCTTCCATCAATCATTTTTCCTATATCGCCCATAGCTAACCATCTACCGCTTTTTAGTGTTTCAGTTGTTGCCTGAGGGTTTCCCCAATACTTGAGCATTGAATACGCTGATCTCACATGGATCTCTCCCTCTTCTCCGTCAGGAACAGGATTATTTTCAGTATCCCGTATCTCAATTTCAACTCCTAAACAAGCACGCCCCGCAGAAGATGGGTGATCTTTAAAATCTTGCCCACCAATTGAGGTGATAACCGCACATGATTCGCTACTTCCATAGCCTTGCCCAATAGCTCCAGCTGCTTGGGGGAAATGCTCTGCTATCAACTGTTGCATATTCTCAGATAAATGAGCCCCTCCGCTACTTACTCTAGTTAGTGAAGAAGTATCCCTGCTTGCGAAATCATTATGGGTCATTACACGAGGCCCCATATCACCGATAGCAGTCCAATTCGTAATTCTTTCCTCTTCTATTAATCGAAGTACGTCAGCGGGATCAAATCGGCCAGACCGGAAAATAATTTTTGCACCATTTGCCAGATTCAT
This sequence comes from Acidimicrobiaceae bacterium, assembly GCA_002709645.1. GTDB lineage: Bacteria > Actinomycetota > Acidimicrobiia > Acidimicrobiales > UBA8592 > UBA8592. The sequence goes on along the minus strand of PAQG01000006.1, from coordinate 55,616 downwards.
GAGTACGCCGGCAGGTAAGCCAGAAATATGGAACAAAGGAGAGGTCGCTAAAACAACGTCCTGATTAGAAGGAAGGGTAGAGGGGTCAATATCTAATAATTTGAGTGCGATTAGTTTTTTCTCATAACCGTTATGAATAGTTCCATCAACAAAACCGATAAGACTCCTGTGGGACAGAAGAGCCCCTTTGGACTTTCCAGTTGTTCCAGAAGTAAAAAGAATTAATGCAGGGTCATCCTCATCAAGCACTATCTCAATGGCCTTCTCTCCTGTTGGTTCAAAAAAATCTGGGGAGTCTTCAATGTCAACCACTGGAAACTCGTTCAGAAGAGATCCAGCTCGGGCTAATCGTCTGGTATCTCCAATAATTACTGAAGGGTCGGTCAACTCAATAGCATGCCCGATTTCGGTTTCGGTCCACCAACCATTGAGGGCTGAAACAATGGCACCAATTTGTGTTGCAGCGAAAAAACTAACAACCCACTCAGGGCAATTTGCTGCCAGAATTGCGACTCTATTTCCTTTCTTGATTCCGTACATGCTTTGCAAGCGGTAGGCGGTGGACTCAACTCTGTCCTGCATTTCTTTGTATGATATTCGGTTGTCACCTAGTACAAGGCATTCTCTCTTTGCCCATTGCGATGTATTCGCTTTAAGCATTTCACCAATATTGCGATGTCGGTTCTTGAAAACTATGCAATTCTCACCTAAAACTTCTTCGGTGGTGATTTCCCATTGTCCACCAACCCCTCGAATAGCCATTTGAGTTTCTAGGGTTATTTTTTCTAAATTCGTCATAATTAATTTCTTTTGGCGTACTTTTTGTTCCTATCTATTTGATTGCATGAATTGTTGAATGCAAGCTACCAAAATTCTTGGGACATCCTCTTGGCAAAAATGCCCAACCCCTTCAAGCTCAATAACAGGGGAGGAAGGCCAAAGCGATTTGAAGTCAGCAATCGCAAACTCTGGGGGAATTGCCTTGTCCTCTAAGCCTTCAATAAGAATCGCTGGTTTAGACGTAAGGTTCTTAAGATCGCTAGCTCCTTCGATGACGTAATCGGCTATTCTCCCGAGATAGGCGTCAATAGGGAATTCGTATGCCCCGATAGAACTTTCATAGTCAGGGAAGGGTGCGCTATAAGCTTCTATCCAGGTGTCGTTGATAACGTTTGTGTTAGAGAAACCAAGGCGTTTCATAATCGATAAGACCGTTGACCCAGCATTTCTTAAAACAGCTTCTGTTCTTCCAGTTTCTAAACCTTCACCGATCCAGGTGAACCACTCAGAATCACGGATTCGGGTTACCTCTTTGGGGACTTCGCCATATCCAGCGAGTGTGTTCATGTACACTAAACGACTTACCCTCTCCGGATTCCTAATAGCGAACGCGGTGCCGATAGGTCCGCCCCAGTCTTGCATGACCAGTGTGATTGAATTTAATCCAAGGTGATCTATGAGAGCACTCAAATTCTCTGTATGGGTTTTTAAGGTATAGTCACGGTTTGTTGGCGTTTCACTTTTACCGAATCCCATATGATCAGGAACAATGACTCGGTAATCTTTCGATAATGGTTCAATCATGTTCCTATACAGGTATCCCCAAGTTGGCTCTCCATGAAGGCAGATGATTATCTCTCCTTCACCTTCATCAACATAATGCTGTTGAAAGCCGGCCGCAGAGCAAAATCTTGGTTTGTATGGCCAGGTTCCATTAAAAGTTTCAGTAGAAGAGATCATGATCCGATGTTGTCATGACATTCAACGAATCTCCATTCTGAGGGTAACTTTTCCTCAAGTTTTTCACGGAAACTATTTTTACTAGGTTAAATGTAAACAAACACGAGGACTCTGGTCATCTAGTAGTGTGTAGGTTCACTCCTAAGAGAGATGAGAATTACGGGGTAACGAGGTTAGAGAGTTCTATGGATAACGACGTTTTAGGCGGATATAGAGAGCGAATAGATGGATTAGATGAACAATTAATTCGTTTATTGGCTGAAAGATTTGAAATAACAAAAGCTGTTGGTCAGTTCAAGGCAGAGAATAATTTACCTGCTGCTGATCCAGAGCGTGAACAGCAGCAAATTGCGCAATTGCATAAGATAGCTCAAATGGTAGGGATGGACCCTTCATTTGGAGAGAAGGTCTTCCGACTAATCGTAGATGAAGTTATACGACATCACGAAAAAACTGCTGAACAGCACGGAGAGATTAAAGACTAGCTTGAATGTATCTCAGTTTCCTTCCATGAATTCCAATAGGTAATTTGTTCAGCGGGTTTGCGTTTCCCTGGCCGGAAACTTTCTCCTGAGTAGTATGCAGTTGGGATACAAGCTAATTGTGTTACCGTATCTGGAATCCCAAGTGCAGTACCGACTCGTTCGCTATAGCGAAGATGAAGAGTTGTCCAAGCTGTGCCAAGTCCTCTAGCACGAGCAGCGAGCATATAGCTCCAGACAGCAGGGAGAACAGATCCCCACCATCCTTGGAGTCCACCTCCTAAACTCCCTTCCATATCAGCCGGTGTTCCTATAGAGCATGGAATAGCAAGTACTGGGACTTTTTCAAGTATCTCAGCTAGATAATCGCTTGAGGACATTATTTTCGTAAGGGTTGGGTCATTTAAGGTCTTATCTGTGACAGCATTCTTCTGCGCTTCAATGTAAGGTGCATACGCTTCTCGATATGCATCTGCGATAATCTGTTTTTTGTCTGGGTCATCAACTATAACCCACCGCCATTTTTGGTAATTGCCCCCAGCAGGTGCTTGTGTTGAGACTCTAACGCAATCAAGGATCAGGTCTCGGGGTACTTCACGTTCCAGATCAAGTCGTTTTCTTACAGCTCTAGTCGTAGTTAGTAGCCGGTCTATTTCATTGAGATTGAATTCTTCCATGCCTTCTCTTTAGTCTTTCTCTCGCCTAGTGGTCAAGCTAAAGTATAAGTGACAAGATTAGATACGAGTAGGGGGCAGTATGGCACGAATCAATATTCCAGAAGGTGAAGGTTTAGAACGGAGTCGGCTTTGGTACCTGCAGCCCAATGTAGGTAAAGGAATCGGGATCACAGGTGATGCGCTCTATACAAAGGTTTCCTTGGATACGAGAGTCCGTGAAGTTGCCCGTATGCGGATAGCACAAATAAATGATTGCCATATATGACTTGATACTCGGTCTGCATCGGCGATGCAGCAAGGTTTAGAGGATGAACTTTACCATCGAGTCGCAGAATACGATGAGATTGGCGCATTTACAGAACAAGAGAGATTAGCTGCAGAGATGGCTGAAAGGTTTGTTTTTGATCATGTGGCAATGCGAAATGATGATGAGTTCTGGGAACGAGCGAAGACAATATTCTCTGACCAGCAAATTTTAGAACTATTAGCGTTAATTGGATTTTGCCTCGGTGTGGGGAGGATCTTGGCTGTCCTTGACATAGCGAATGATTGTCCAGTAAATCTAACTTCTGACCCTAGTGAAGACCCTTCCTTCTATTCTCATGGGTAATCAACGATAATTGGGGGAGTAATGTCAGGTCCTTTAGCTGGAATAAAAATAGTTGAATTAGCTCAAATGATTGCCGTTCCAGGGGCTACCCATCTTCTAGCTACGCAAGGGGCGGAAATTATAAAGGTTGAGAACACTACTGGTGGTGATGACCTTCGCATGTATGGGAGTAGAAAAAATAACATGTCCGGTTGGTTTGCTAATGCCAATGCTGGGAAACGATCTATTGGTTTAGATCTATCTCAGAAGAAAGCGAAAGAAATTCTATGGGCTTTTCTTCTGGAGTCTGATGTTTTTATTGAAGGTTTTCGACCTGGTGCTGTGGCAAGATTAGGATTCTCTGTTGAAGATGCAATGGAGAGAAATCCTTCGCTTATTTATGTTTCTTCGTCAGGGTTTGGTTCAACAGGACCTTATAGCGGACGACCAGTTTACGACCCAGTCATTCAAGCACTTTCTGGGTGGGCAGGCGCGCAGAAAGCTGACTCAACTCCGAACCTAATTCGGGGAATGGTTGCAGATAAAGTCGCAGCATTGACTACTTCGCAAGCTATAACTGCAGCGTTATTTGCAAGAAATCTAACTGGCAAGGGCCAGCATGTTGAAGTTTCAATGCTTGAAGCAAACATCGCTTTTAATTGGCCTGACATGATGATGCATGAAACTCTTCTTGATGAAGATGCGTTGCACTTGCCAAACCTTTTGAACTCATATCAGCTTTTTTCAACCTCTGATGGTTGGGTCTCGGTAACAGCAGGAACTGACAGCCAATGGGAGGCTGTTTGCAGTGCGCTTGACAGAATTGACCTTGCCACTGATGAACGCTTCTCTTCGGCTAGTAACCGAAGTAAGAACTTTACTGATTGGTATCAGGCATTTGATGAGATGCTTAGCGCTTTTTCTACTGAAGAGGCTGTGGAGAAATGTCAACTAGCTGATGTTCCTGCGGTCCGTGTTCTTGATCCAGCAGAAGTGGCAGACGACCCTCATGTCGTTGCAGTTGATTCCGTTCAAGTAAAGGAACATCCGGTTATAGGTCAAATTCGTGTTCCTCGCCAAGGAGCAACATTTAATGGTGATATCGGACAAGAGCCTTCTCCTGCGCCAACTTATTGTGAACATACCGATGAACTCTTATATGGGATTGGGTTCACATTGGAAGAAATCACTAAACTTCGTGATTCAGGAACTATTTCTTAATACTGTCTATGAATGAATTCATGCCAGTAACGGAAAGATTTACGACTTCATCGGGCATAAAGATAGAAGCTGACTTATGGGGTCCTATCTCCGACAGATCAGTTCTGCTTCTCCATGGAGGTGGGCAGACACGTCACTCCTGGGACTCTACTGCTAGACGATTAGCGGATATTGGGGTGTTCGCCATCACTCTCGATTTGCGTGGGCATGGTAGATCGGACTGGTCTAAAAATAGCGAGTATGAATTAAGTCAATTTAGTGAGGATATTGTATTTGTTCTAGAGGAAATTGGAATTTGTCCAGTATTGGTTGGCGCTTCTTTAGGTGGATTGGTTGGTATGTATCTTGAGGGGCGTATGCGCCCAGGTTCAATATCCGCTCTCGTCCTCGTTGATGTAGTTCCCAATATGAACGTTAATGGTGCGGAGAGAGTAAAAGATTTTATGTTGAAACATTCAGAAGTAGGGTTCGCTTCACTCTCAGAAGTCGCTGAAGTCTTAGCAGAATATAATCCATACCGAAAGAAACCCACTGATTTGGAAGGTCTAAAGAAGAATCTTCGAAAACGCGGTAATCGTTGGTTTTGGCACTGGGATCCAACCTTTATCTCTTCAGAGAGAAATGAAAAAAATCCTGACATGAGAAATACTCAACTGTTAAATGAAGTGATGAGCAATATTAAAGTCCCGACTCTTTTGGTTCGAGGGAAAATGAGTGACCTAGTAACTGAGGATGAAGTTCAAGAGTTTCTAGAGAAATTTCCGCAGTCAGATTTTGTAGATGTCAGCGGTGCGGGGCATATGGTCGCTGGAGATAAAAATGATGTCTTCTCTGGAGAAGTAATTGCATTTCTTAATCAAATTTGGGTATCAAACATTTAGTGATCGTCAGAATTATTAAGCTCGTCTTTGTACCAGTCAGGTATGGCAGCACGCGGGAATCCTGCTGCTAAATTAGGTCTAGCGATTCCTAACAGAGCGTAATCGATATCTGATGGTAATTTTTGGGTGTGAGCTCCACCATCCACACGAATTGTTTCCCCATTTACGTAATTAGATTCATCACAAGCAAGGTAGAGCGCGCAGTTAGCAACATCTTCAACATGTCCCATTCTTTTAAGTGGAGTTTGTAGTCGAACTGTTTCAACAGCAAAGGGAATTTTGAACATCTCAGAAGTCATTGCTGTCTCAATGACATGTGGGGCGATGCAGTTAATTCGGACTTGCGTGTTTCCGTATTCAACAGCTGCGAGTTTTGCTACGTACTCAAGGCCAGCTTTAGAACCGGCGTACCCAACTCTCCCGACATTTGGGTTATGCGCTGTTAAAGATGAACACAAAATAGCTGATCCTCCTCCAGATTCTGCCATCGCATTACACATGAATCTAAGGAAATAAATCGCACCATTAAATTGAACGTTAACCATTGGTTCTAGGTGGTCTGGGGTGATTTGGCTAATAGGGAGGACGTCATCGTAACCAGCGAAATTTATTGCAGCATCGATACGACCAAAATTTTTCATAATGTCGTCTTTAACCGCTTTTCCTTGTTCAAAGTCAGTTATATCCCATGTGACTCCTACGCCATCAAATTCTTTCGCGGCTTTTTTTGCTACATCGCCTCTACGTCCAGCGACTACTACGGTTGCTCCCTCAGATGCGAAGAGTTCTGCACATGCAAGGCCGAAACCGCTAGCGCCTCCAACTATTACTGCTACTTTCTCTGACATTCTGCCCATGGTCTGAGAATAGTGCGAGGATGAAGAGAACATCCTGTCCAAAACAGATTTCTCGTAGAGCCTCTATGCGAGTAATCTTCAACAAGGTAAAGATCTTAGAAAGAGAGGGCTAATGGGGCTCTTAGACGATTTCAAGTTGGAAGGTAAAGTGGCTGTCGTGACTGGTTCAGGTCAGGGGATCGGCAGGGGGATAGCTTGGGGGCTAGCGGAAGCAGGTTGCAATGTAGTTGTTAACGCTAGGAGGCAGGAAGATCTAGAGGAAACAGCGAAAGGTGTGGAAGAGCGTGGGAAAGAAGCGCTTATCTTTGCAGCGGATATTAGAGATAGGTCAGATGAGTTAGTTGATTTAACAGTCAACACGTTTGGCAAAATTGATGTATGGGTAAATAATGTCGGAGGGTCTAATGAAAAGAAAACACGTAAGCTTATTGATACCCCAGATGAAGTCTTTCGGGATCAAATAGAGCTGAATTTAACGACTGCATTTCAAGGAGCGAAAGCATCAGCTAAGCGAATGGGCGAAGGAGGATCAATTATTAATATTTCTTCTGGAGCGGGAATGAGAGGCTCGCCTTATACCGGACCATATGCTGCTGCGAAAGCAGCAATGTTAAACATGACGGAGACTCTAGCAATAGAACTGGCTCCAAAAATTCGAGTCAATGCTGTTTCTCCCGGCCCTGTTGCAACAGAGATGTTCGCTGAAGTTCTTGGAGTCAATGGCGCCGAAGATGAGATCGCTTCTTCGATTCCGCTTGGGTTTCTTGGTGCGCCAAAGGATATTGCTGGTGCCGTAGTATTCCTTTCGAGTCCTGCTGCTCGGTGGGTTACTGGGAGGAACCTTCTCGTAGCTGGTGGGCGAACCCATCGAAGTTATCAATACCAAAGCAAATTAGAAGAAGATTGATGTTTAATATATTCATACATAAGGAGAAAAAATGAAACTTAATTTAACAGTTGATGAAGTCCTCTCGACTACTAGAGCGGTTCGGAAGCGCTTAGATTTTGAGAAACAAGTTGAACCAGAAGTAATTAAAGAATGTTTGGAGGCAGCTCTGCAGTCACCAACCGGCTCAAATTCCCAAGGCTGGCAATGGCTAGTAGTAACTGATCAAGGCCAACGTGAAGCTCTAGCTAACCTCTATAAACAAGGGTGGGAACTCTATACCCAGATGGAAGGAAATGTAGAGACTGCCTATAAAGGAGATGATCAAGAACGAATCTCACAACAAAGTAGGGTTCAGAGTTCTGCAGCTTACTTAGCTGAACATTTTGAGAAAGTTCCTGTTATGATGATTCCGATTTTGCCCGGCAGATATGAAGGGCTGCCGTCAATGGCCTCTGCTGCGATGTTGGGTTCTATTTTGCCTGGAGCATGGAGTTTTATGCTCGCTGCACGTGAAAGGGGGCTTGGGACTGCATGGACAACAATTCATTTGATGTTTGAAGAGCAAGCAGCAGAAATTCTGGGTATTGACTATGAAGCCTTTACCCAGTGTGCGCTCATTACTTGCGGATATTCAATAGGTACTGATTTTAAACCTGCGAAACGACCGCCGTTAGAGACGGTTTTGCACTGGGATCAATGGGGGGGTACTGCACCATGAATGACCAGATGGAACCAGATGAAATAGTCACGAAATTTATTGACTGCATTAATGAAATGGATTTAGAGCAGGCAACTTCTTTTTTGAGCGAAGACTGTGAATATGACAATGTCCCGATGGGAAAAGTTTTTGGGCGTGATGCAATTTCCCAGCAACTTCAACCCATGATGGGTCGATGCGAACAGATTGAGTGGATCACGTATAGGCAAACATGTACTGGTTCAACGGTTATGAATGAAAGATTGGATAAATTTCTATGGCCACACGGATGGGTTGAGATGCCCTGTGCTGGTATTTTTGAAATAGTAAATGGAGAAATTACACTCTGGCGTGACTATTTTGACTTACCGACTTACTTGAATCAACTACCAACGCCATCAGAGTAATTGGTGTGTAGTGACTTCTGAAATCGGCTCACCTATCCAAGGCACTGTGCTTTTAGTGGATGTTGAAATAGGTGCTGAAGTAACAGTTGGTCAGAGGATAGCGTTGCTTGAATCTATGAAAATGGAACACGAAGTTATGGCTACATCAAGTGGGGTTGTTGAAGGGATCCACGTTGAAGCAGGGGAGACAGTCTTAGAAGATCAAGCTCTAATCTCCCTAGAATTCAAGGAAATATCAAATACTAGTGAAGTTGCTGTCGCTCAGGTAGATCTTGATTTTATAAGAGATGACCTTGCTGAGGTGAACGAAAGACATGCGTTAGGTCATGATCATCAGCGGCCAAATGCTGTAGAGAAACGTCGGGCTACGAAACAAAGAACTGCCAGAGAGAATTTAGATGACTTGGTAGATGGTGTTCCTTATATTGAATATGGGCCGCTTGCTATCGCTCCGCAAAGAAAAAGACGCACCCTAGAAGATTTGATACTAAATACTCCTGCTGATGGAATGATTGCTGGCATAGGAGAAGTAAATGGGCATTTGTTCTCCGAAAATAAAACGCAATGTGTCGTAATGTCTTACGACTATACAGTTCTAGCAGGCACACAAGGTGGCCAGAATCATCGTAAAAAGGATCGTCTATTTGAAATAGCTAAGCGGTGGAAACTTCCAGTGATTTTCTTTACCGAAGGCGGTGGTGGAAGACCAGGAGATACCGACGGTATGCAAGTTGCTGGACTTGATTGTCTTGCTTTTGGCCTCTGGGCAGAACTTTCTGCACTAGTGCCTCTGATAGGAATTAATTCTGGATATTGTTTTGCTGGAAATGCAGCGATTCTTGGTTGTTGCGATGTGATTATTGCTACCGAAAACTCAAATATTGGTATGGGTGGTCCAGCAATGATTGAAGGTGGGGGATTAGGGGCTTACGACCCCAAAGAAATAGGACCTATGGAAATTCAACGCCCCAATGGGGTAGTGGATATAAGCGTTAAAGACGAAGAAGAAGCGGTAAAAGTTGCAAAAAAATACCTTTCATATTTTCAGGGGCCAGTTCCAGATTGGGATTGTGGAGACCAGAGAGAATTGAGGCACATTATTCCAGAAAATAGATTACGCGTATATGACATCCGCGAAGTTATTGAGGTGATGTTCGATACCGATTCGTTACTTGAGATTAGAAAAGACTTTGGAGCGGGAATTGTTACTACATTAGCGCGCATAGAAGGAAAGCCAGTCGGTGTGATTGCTAATAATCCAGTGCATTTAGGTGGAGCGATAGATAGTGATGCTGCTGACAAAGCAGCGCGTTTTATGCAACTTTGCGATGCTTTTGGCCTACCAATTATTAATCTATGTGATACGCCTGGGTTTATGGTTGGGCCGGAAGCTGAAAAAACTGGTTTAGTGAGACACGTAAGTCGGATGTTCGTAACAGCACGATCTACTTCTGTGCCAACATGCACAATTGTCCTTCGGAAAGCATATGGTCTTGGGGCCCAGGCTATGGCTTCAGGAGGTTTTAAATTTCCTCTCTTTACTATTTCTTGGCCTACTGGAGAGTTCGGCGGTATGGGTTTAGAAGGGGCAGTGAAGTTAGGTTACCGGAAAGAGCTTGAGGCGATAGAGGACCTTGAGGAACGAGATAAGGCTTATCAATCTCTAGTTGAACGCATGTATGAAGTTGGTAAAGGGATTAGCATGGCAGATCATTTTGAGATAGATGACGTTATCGATCCGATGGAATCACGTCGGTGGATTTCGAGTGCTTTGAAAGCAACATCTTCAGGTAACTCTGAAAGAGGGAAAAACCGTCCGATGATTGACACTTGGTAGATTTCTAATGCTTATTAGTTCTGAAGGGTCAGACGCCAACAGCGTCACGGGCTTTATTCTCACCTATCGCTAATCCGATGAGGACAAGGCTGGCAGCGAAAGTAAGCCAAGTACCAATTCCTATATCTAGTCCACTTCTCTGAAGGCAGGCGATGATAATTCCCAAAGGCATCGTTAGCGTCAATAGGCCAGCACCCAAAAGACAGTGTGACAAAAGCATATTGGGACCTGGTTCAGCTAGTCCTTGAGGGCGGAGACGCATTAGACCCGCCACAATTATGACAGCTCCAATGGCTAGAAGGAGATAACCAAATCGTGGCCCTGAATCAGTAAGAATCGTGTAAGTTGCATCTGGTTCCGTAGGGTTATTGTTTCTCCCATCGAGTGCGCTTAATTCCACTGAGCCGCTTTTAACCCATGCCATATATGGGAAAACAATCAGGCCAACTCCACAAAGAACGGTAATAGCAGAATACAGTTGACGTGTTTGTTCCTTAATAGCCTTGATTCCCTTACTGGGGCTTGGAATACCCAAAGTCATTGGTGAGAGCAATAACGGAATCTGTGAAACAGTGAAGTACCCTCCTACGACACCCCATCCAGTGCCTGGAACTCCTCGTCTTCTTCCAGTTCCTTCTTCAAAGATTGGAAGCCATCCAACTATGAAACATATGAGATTTAGCCATGCTGCAATCCCTACTATGACTGTTAACTGTTCTACTCCTAAACCGGGAACAACTTGTTTTTGCCCGTTAATTCGCAGAACTGCAAGTAGGAGAAGGATTACCCCAAGTACTACTCCGATGGTTCCAAATCCTGTACCTCCATCACTACTAAATGCCCCGAAACTAGAGTCTCCTCTTTTTGACCAAGGGCCTACCAAGGCGAAAGTGAGGTATCCCGCTGCCATTGCGAAGTGTGCATAGGAGAAGATTCGGTTGTGATTCATACTGTCTCCTCATCGAGTTCGCCACCGAGATAGCTAGCTTCAAGGAGATCTTGTCTTTGCTTCAGTTCTTCTGCAGCTCCCTCAAGAACAATTTCTCCATGGCTCATGACATAAGCTCGGTCAGCGACTTCAAGAGCAAGGTGAACGTGCTGTTCAACTATTAGAACCCCTGCACCTGTTTCATTGGCGATATTTCGAACAATAGGCAGAAGTCGTTCAACGATAATTGGGGCCAAGCCTAGACTCATTTCATCTACGAGAAGTACTTTCGGATTTGATACTAAAGCTCTAGCCATTGCTAGCATTTGTTGCTCACCACCAGAGAGAAGACCGGCTCTACGATTCATTAGGGGGCGAAGTGCGGGGAGTAGATCTAGTGCTGATTCGTATCCAGCAGCCTGTTCACTTCTTTTCCCTCTTAAACCAAGACGAAGATTTTCTTGGACGGTTAAACCGAAGAATAAAGATCGATCTTCTGGAACATGTGCTAGCCCTAATCGTGCTGTCTTGTGAGGTGCACTAAAGTTAGATGGTTCTCCTAAGACAGTAACAGAGCCTTCAAGTGCTTTGAGTAGGCCAGATGTAGTAAGGAGGGTGGTAGTTTTTCCAGCACCATTTGGACCCAGAAGTGCCACAACTTCACCTTTTCCTACATGGATATTTACACCTCTGATTACTGCAACACCTGCATAGCCAGCCGATAGATTTTTTACTTCAACGAGATTAGTTCCATTTGCACTTGAAGATGATTCAGTGGTTATATCAGTCATTATCTTCCCCTGACTCATGTTGTTGGCTTCGCATTCTTTCACCTTCTTGGACCTGGATTTCTCCAGCTTCCTCACCTAAGTAAGCGGCTTTCACGGCAGCGCTTTCTCTAATTTCTGTAGGGGTTCCAGATGCGATGATCTTGCCAAAGTCAAGAACATATATGAAATCACATACGCTGAGGACTAGGCCCATGTCGTGGTCGATAAGGAATACAGACATATCATGGTTGAGAAATTCCCGAAGGTGTCCACCGAGAGTTTGGCTTTCCGCTGTATCCAATCCAGCTGCAGGCTCATCAAGAAGGATAAGTTTTGGTTTTGCTGCTAAGGCCCTGGCAACACCAACTAATTTTCTTCGTCCATGACTAAGGTCAGTTGGCATTGAATCGCTAACGTCGTTGAGTCCCATAATATTTAGTGCCCAATTAACGCGCTCCTCAATTTCTTTATCTTGTCTAGATAAATGAAACATGTCTGCGATGAATGTATACCACCGTGTGGGATAAGCGGCGACGAGGAGATTATCTCTGACTGTAAGATCTTCAAAGAGTTCAAGCGATTGGAATGTTCGTACCAATCCGCTCTGCGCTCTTTCGTGTGGCTTAAGTTCGCCAATATCGTTACCATCAAATACAGCGTTCCCATCTGAGGTTGGAACATATCCAGTGATTGCATCAATAAACGTTGTTTTTCCAGCACCATTAGGTCCGATTAGCCCAACGAATTTTCCGGTTGGTACTGCTAGGTCAACGTGGTCGCAAGCGTTAAGCCCTCCAAATGTTACCGTCAGGTCGTTTGTTTCCAGTATGTTCGTCATGCTGTTACCTCTTCGGTGTCGTTATTTGAATTTTCTTCTGCTTCTTCAGTTTCATCTGGTTCTCGCCGCAACGCAGCTAAAGTATTTTTCGCAAGGTCAGTTTGTAGGAGAGCAACTCCTTCTCCGTTAGTTACTTTTGCGTTTACGACTAGACCGATTGCTCCCACAGCGTTAATAAGACCAGTATCGACCGATTCGAAGTGAACTCCCAGGAACTCAGGCAGTAAACCACCTGCAATCAGGCAACCACCAACAATGGCACCCCAAACAGTTGTGATTCCTCCTAAATAGGCAAAGGCAAGTAGTGCCAAACCACCGAATATCTCAAATTGGTCTGTTTGGAGCCCTGGAAGTTTATAAGCAAGCATGCAGCCGGCGATAGCTGCGATTCCGGATGAAATTCCAAATCCGAGAAGTTTCATGTTCGCAACATTTATGCCTGCTGCAGCGGCTGCACGTTCGTTAGCCCGTATTGCTAGAAAGCGTCTACCTATTTGACCACGGCGCAAGTTCGCTACTCCGACACCAATTAAGCCGGCGATTATTATTATAAAGAGACTGAATTTCCAGTAATCTGTTCTCGCTGTATTGGGGTTGAAGCCGCCAACATATTGGCCAAACCAATTAGGGGATGGTGTTGGGTTAACTGATACTGACCCATCACCCATTAGTGGAGGGTTTCTTAGGAGAAGGCTTTCAACTGCGATAACGGCTGCGATGGTAACTACAGCAAGTTGTACGCCACGAATTCTAAGTGCTGGGAGTCCTACAAGGAGTCCGAAAATTACAGCGACTGCAATGGCAGCAATAAATGCGAGGACGGTAGGCCAGCCCCATCCTGTATTGGTGACAAAATCTGTTTCTCGAATTTTGGTTCCATCTGCCATCAGTCGAATCATTACGTATGCAGCTAGTCCTGAAATGGTCCATTGGACTAATGAGATCTGCCCTAAGAAGCCAATTAATACAGTAAGGCTGTACATAAATACGATAGCGATGATGGTTGTTGTTAGAACAGCTTCCCATTTGGATACGAAGATATTTGATAGGAGAAGACCTATCCCAAGTGCAGCGATAGCTCCAATAATTACATTGGTGCTTGTTGGGGCGCGAGGTTGCCTTCCGATGCTGATGGATCCACGGATAGGGAGTTTGTCACCTCGGAAATACAAGACCAGAATAATGATTAGCAACGGCATGAAGTTTCTTACGCCATCACCTGGGATTATCTCTGGCCACCAACTATTGGTAGTTAACTCAACTCCACCGCTTGCGATCATACCGATGATGAGTCCACCCATTGTAGCTCCGGGGATAGAAGTGAGGTTTCCGAATAGAGCTGCCCCTAAACCGCCGACAACGAATAAAGCTATTTGTGCTGGTTGCGTTTTGTGTAGGAAGAGAATTCCGGCGACACCAGCCGTTACTGAAGCGAGCACCCAGTTAGCACCAGCGAGAAATTGGGGGGAGTAACCAAGAAGAGCAGCCCCTTTTTCATTTTCGTCAGCTGCTCTTGTAGCTATCCCGAATCTTGAGTACCTGTATAGCGCCCAAACGGCAACACACATTACTATAGCTGCACCGAAGAGCCAGAAATTCGATCTTGGTATTGTCCCACCGAGTCCAAGGAAGTTTTTGACAGCACCAGAAGTACTGTTAAAGCCGGTGAATCCTTCGTCATAGCGATTCTGTCCGCCAAAGTGAACAGCGCACATTGAGCTGAGATATAGAAACACACCGATAGAGCCAATTACTTTACCTAGGGTTGGGGAGTTCCGTAGAGGTCTGAAAACCAGAAAGTGCATGAGGAGGCCAAGGAATGCAGACATTAGAAGACATATTATGAAAGTAATTGCAAGATTAGGTTTCTCTGCCAAGGTGACATTATCGAAAATGTCTATTCGAACGGGGAGGTTATTTATTCGAAGTGTTTGGAGGAAACCAAACTCTGGAATTGGATCAAACCAAGGTAAATATAGGCTTCCGCTTTCTCTAAGTTCATCAAAGGAATAAGCGGTATAGCCAGCTACAGCCCCATGGCCAAAGTTGATTACTCCTGAACCACGGAACGCGACAACGATTCCAGAGCCCAACATGGCGTATAGAGCCCCAGCTCCGATACCTGCAATTAAAGCCACCAGAAAAGCTGACATTAATATTTCCCCCTAATTTATTAGCGCATCCGGCAATATTGAGCCGTATAGACACGAACTATTGTATAGCCGGAAAAGCAGCAGCGGCGCAACTTCTCAGTTGCGCCGCCACTATTTTTTACTTATTTAAGTAATTTATGCGTGTATCAGCCTGCTGCTGGACGTGGATTACCTTCCGCGGCTCGCAGAATAAGTTCTGAAGAGTCGAGGTTGTTAGGTCCAAGAGGTCCATATTCAAACTGTCCGCCAGGTCCACTCCAGACATAGTAACCCATGTCCTTTGCACAAACTGAAACGAATTCGCTTGAGTTGGTTGTGCAGTTAAGTGGTGTTTCTGAACCTGCGCGGTGCATGTTGGATTGTGTTGCCATGAAGTCAATGAAACCAGCAGGGTCATTATCTACGTCCCCACCTTGTGCACCAAACATGATCATTTGCAACAGTCCAGTAATTACAACATCGTGTGCAACTTCCATGAAAGCTGATTGCGGAACGGTAGGACCGAAACGGTCAAGGCTAGCTTCACGCCATTCGTAGTACTTGACTTTATAGTCAGACCACAGATCAGGACGCTCTGGAATTCCGAGGTTGCTTCCGAAGTGAACGCCAGCAGAAGCTGGGTTCGCCAGAACGGAATCGTCACGGCAAGCACCAGAAGTGGCGATACCACCCTCATAGCCGTTAGCGGCTAGAGCTGACATGATTTCGTTACAGTCAGAAGCTTGAATACCAAAGAATACCCAGGCATTAGAAGCACCAGATGTGAAGTCCATAACTTGCTGAACAACAGCATCATTGTCTGTTGGGTCACCAGAAGCGTCTACGACACCAATCCAGTCACCGTCAGCGATCTTGCCTTCATTTTCAAGTTGCTTAATCATACGCTCTTCAGTGTCTGCGTAACATACGAGACCAGGAGCAGTATTTGAGTAGATAATTACAAACTTATCTGCTTCAAGAGTTTCAACTGCGTATTCCATAGCTGTTGGGAATGAAGAAACACATCCACCTTCAGTTGAGAGAATACCTTCGGTGTCGAAGTCCTCAATGAAGATCGGAACGGTTTGCAGAACTGGAAGACCAGCCCCAACAAGCGTTGGCCATAACACAGGGTTGAAGAAGTCAATACCTTGAATGTGCAAGTTAGGTTGCGCGTCGGCAATCTCGTTAGCACAAGCAGTTGCTTCGTTTGGATCTAACCCGTGTACACAGGAATCAAGTTCAAATGGACGCCCATTAAGACCACCCATAGTTTCGTTGATTGTCTGAACAGCTGCTTCCGCACCTTCACGAATTTCTGGGAAGGAACCAACAGGGGTACCTTCAATATTCACCAGCGTGATAAGGATAGGCTCAGCACTTTCATCAGCAGCTACTGCGCCACCATCAACAATTGACTCCCATAAACAAGAACCATCACCCATGGTTGAGTCATCAGCAGTACCAGTACATTCTACTACTCCCAATGGAATTTCTTCTTCTACAGGTGCTTCTTCTTCTGCAGGTGCTTCTGCTTCTTCTTCCTCAGATGCTTCTTCTTCTGCAGGTGCTTCTTCTTCTGCTTCAGAGCTGTCATCTAAGGCACTACTATCACTGCTACTTCCACTATCATCGTCGTCGCCACCGCAGGCACCTGCGATAAGAGCGAAAGCGAAGATAATAGAAAGAAGCTTTAATAAATTGCTTTTTCTCAAGGGTCCTCCCCCTTTATTTCAAACCCAACTTTTGTTGGGTGCTTAGATATGAACTTTATCTGTGACGAGCGTCACTGTTCATAGCCAGTGTTCAAACTAACCGATTCCGAGTTAAAAGTTGACATTTTTGGGGAAAAGTAATCATTTCGTAAACTTTGTGATTTTCTATTCTTCTCGGTAATCACCAAAATCACGGTCGCGTTCACTCAGACTATCTTTTAAATCTCGTTTTCCGAGTTGTCCCATATACTCTTTCGATGAACGCTGGTGGAATCCAAGAGCTTGAATATCAGCAGTAGATCGGATCCCATTTCTAATACCTGCAGCTTCCATTGCACGGTGGGCGGCACGTTTATTTAGAGCGAGAAGGTCGTTTGGTATTTTTGATATTCGAGTAGCTATTTGTAGTACTTCGGAATCTAGTTTGGCTTCTGGAAATGAACGATTAGCCATTCCTGATGTCACGGCTTCAATACCTGTCATATGATCTCCGGTAAGTAGAGCCTCCATACCCCGGCGAAGACCCATCATCCATGTTTGCCACTGCATATCAGGTGGAGACATTAATCGAACAGGTGGATAACCGATCTTAGCGTCTTCAGCAACGTATATAAGGTCGCAAGCATTAGCTAACTCAGTTCCGCCAGCGAGACACCAACCATGGACTTGTGCGATGACAGGAGTTGACATATCCCATATTTCAAACCAGTTATTTACGACGTGCCTAGACCACCATCCATCAGTTTTCGCTATTGACCGTTCAACAGCGTCATTTGGTTGGGAAAGGTCATATCCCGCCGAAAATGCTTCACCTGAGCCGCGAATTATCATCACAGAGATCTCTTTATCTTGATCTCCTTTCCGAAGTCCATCAAAGAGTTCATTTCGGATCTCATTATTTAGCGCATTTCGTTTTTCAGGTCGATTTAGTGTAAATCTTCGGATTCGGTTTGCGGGTTCATCAATGATTACTGTCTTATTTTCCACAAGTTCCCTTTGGGTTTGAAAATTGTACGATTTTTTTCACGTTAAGTCTCCATTGAGATAAGAATCCCGAAGCTTCCTTTTATTTATTTTACCCATGGTATTTCGATTGAGTGTTGAAACAATCTCATATGAGCGTGGGCATTTATAATGACTAAGTTTCTCTCGTAACCAGTTAGCAATCTGTGCTAGATCAGGTGGCGCATCAAGGTTGCTTATAGTTATGAGTGCTTTCAACTCTTCACCGAGGTCAGGGTGTGGTACGCCTATACAACCAACATCTGTGATGTCGGGGTGTTCAATCAGAATCTGTTCTGCTTCGGCCGGGTACAAATTTACTCCCCCTGAGACAACCATGTCGCTGAAGCGATCTGTAATGAATACGTAGCCTTCTTCGTCGATGTAACCGATTTCCCCTAGAGTGAAAAGTCCAGGTTTTGGGTTTGCAGCAACTGTTTTTTCTTTATCGTTCGGGTAGATAATGCCCCGACCTGTTGAATCTTGGAAAAATAATCGCCCTTCAGTGTTGGGAGAGAGTTCTTTTAAATTGTCATCAAGTACTAAAGCTTTAAAAGGGGGAATTGTTCTGCCAACTGATCCAGGGTGATTAATCCACTCTTCGCTAGTAATTGCACATACTGTTCCTACCTCACTAGCTCCGTATGCGTCACGAAAAACTGGCCCCCACCACTCAATCATTGCTCTCATGACGTCAACAGGACATTTTGCCCCCGTATGTGCTGCAAATTTCATGGATGAAATGTCATATTTCTTTTTTGTTTCCTCTGGAAGAGCAAGCATGCGGACAAAATGAGTTGGAACCATAACCGCAGATTCAGTCTTGTGTTTCTCTATGGCAGCTAATGTTGTCTCAGCATCAAATCTTCCAAGGATTACTGATGGGATGCCGAGCGTTAGTAGTCGCATTCCTGATAACGGGCCTGTGTGGTACATGGGTCCCACGACTAGATGGGTCCCAAATTCGGCAAAGCCACTTTGGCTAAGGCCTTTAATGTGTTCTGTCATTGTGGAACCACCTGCAAACATTGTCGGTGGTAATTCGGTTCCTTTTGGAAGACCAGTTGTTCCGGATGTGTAGAGAAGATTCGGAAGGGGCGTTATTTCATCAGGTGATGGGTCTGGAGATCCAGTTTTAAGCCAGTCTTCCCAGTTGGTAATTTTGCTGAAATTTTCACAGTTCCACCCAATAAGTAATTCTACGCCCGCTTCTTCAGCAGCTAATATCCCACGTTCAGCTGTTTTGTTATCAAGGAAAAGGATCTGGCTTTCAGAATCTTTGAGTATGTAGCAGGCTTCGTCGGCGGTGAGATGGAAGTTCACTGGCACAGAAGAGGACCCACCAAATAATGCCCCTAAGTGTGCTAGGGCAGTCTCAGAAGCATTTTCGGCGAAGACTGCCACGCGTCTTTTGGGTCCAAGATCACTGTCAAGAATAAGATTTGCAGCTCTGTTAAGTATTTCGTTGACTTGTTCCCATGTTAGAGATTTTTCAGGATCAGTTAACGCGATCGCAGATGGTGTTTTTTTTGACTGTTGTTCTGCGAATTTTGGCATAAGGCTTCTCCAAGGATTCAATGATTCTCTATTATCTCTTTGCCTCTCCTCAAAGAATCTCGTGTTTTAGAAATTTGTTTTCTGAGAGGCTCAGTTAATGAGACTAGACCATCTGGCCTGAAAATAGCTATTGCTATCATAAGGGCACCTGAACTGGTTGTTCTGAGGATTTGCCCTTCGCTTGAAGTAGTAGAAAGAATTCCTGCGGGGGTAATGGCAGCACCAACCAGAGCGCCACCTATGTGGCCCACTCCTCCAAGGAAAAGTAGAGAGACATTTCCTATTCCAGCAAGTGCATCCCATGTTGATATTTGTAGAACGGTTTGCTGATATGCGGTAAGAACGCCAGCTATACCTGCCAGACCAGAACCTATGCCGAAGCCCAATAGCTTTGCATTGGAAACATTTACGCCAACTGAACTAGCAGCTTTTTCGTTTGCTCTTACGGCTAGAAATTTCCTTCCAGTTATGCCTTTACGTAATCCGGCAACTGCGAAGATTGAGAAAAGAAGCCAGAAACAGCAAAACATAATAAGTGTCGGCCGGTCGCGGCTTATGGATGGATCAACTGTGATGTCAACGCCGAACCACTCTGGAGGAGGGACTGAGAGATTCGATCGTGCTCCTTTGCCAATTAGAGATTCATTTCCCATGATAAGTTCGGTTATTGCTACCGCTCCGGCTAAAGTAACGACTGCTAATTGGAGGCCCCTAATTCGAACAGCGGGGATGGCAATCAAGATTCCTACTCCAATTGCGATTATTACTCCAAGGATCATGGCTAAAGGAGAAGGAAAGCCTGGTCCTTCTAGAGGGAATGGGCTGAATCCATAAATAGAACCATCAGCAGCAAAACGACAAGATAAGTAAGCGGCGACTCCGGCGAAAGTCAAATTAGCTAGTGATAATTGACCTAGATAACCAATAACAACAACTGAGGACAGCATAAGAATAGCAGCTATAGAACTGGTTATTAAACGGCCTTGAGTCACTGAGGAACCTGTCATGAGAACCCAAAAGGCAAATAAGACTATTCCTAGGCAGTGACGTTTCCAATTTTTGGGGATTGGTGCTTTAGGCTGTCTATCAGCGAAACGAGCTCCACGTACGGGTAACTTGTGACCTCTTGTGAATTGGATGACAACAATAACTAATAAAGGAATAGCTTGTCTTAAACCTTCACTAGGTATCCACTCCGGCCACCACCCCTTCAACGTGAAACCTGCTGCCCCAGATTGGAATATTCCTAGTAAGAGCCCTCCGGATGTAGCTAGCCATGGAGATGTGAGATTCCCAAATAAAGCAGCCCCTAAGGCCGGTACTAAGAAAAGGGTATAACGCGTCGGAGTAAGAGAAACGAAATCAAGAGCTAGGATTCCTGCTAACCCTGTAATAGTCGTTGAGATCAGCCAATTAACCGTCGCTATTTTATTGACAGAATAACTGAGAAGTGTGACTCCAGTTTCGGAGTCCTCAATAGCGCGTGTACACAAACCCATCTTGCTCTTGCGATAGTAAAGAGCAAGCCCACCTCCTATGACAAGAGCAATGGCAGCTAAAAGAATCCTGCTGTATTCAATGCCCCCATCTAAACCAAGTGGATTCCGCCAAGTACCTTCCGGGAGTATCCCATCTATGGATTTTGACTTCGAGCCAAACTGGTAGCTAGCAAGCGAAGTTAGATAAACCAGCGCTCCAAGAGAGCCGATTATCTTTGAAATTGCGGGTTTGTTCCGAAGAGGCCCAAAGATAAGTGTTTGTACAGCAATCCCTAACAAAAGTGACATAAGCATTGCGGCTATAAAAGCTGGAACTGTTCCAGCACCTTCTGCTGAAAGACTTAATTTGTATGGGATATCAATAGGGCCAGGGATGAAGTCAAACCAAGGGAAATACATATCGCCAGATTCACGCATTGTGACAAACGTGTAAGCCGGATACATTGCTAAAGCACCTTGGTCAAGATTAATTAAGCCAGAACCTTTGTGGCCGACAACAATTCCGGTTGCCAGAATTCCGTAGAATCCTCCTATCCCAATTCCGAGGAGACACAAAAGTAGTATGTCGGTCACATATTGAAACTAATGGGTATTAAAAGTTATTACTCACTTTAGAGAAAAGTTAAATGGGCAATTCTTTAAACACCCATTCCATAGTAAATGAAACCTAGCTTTTCCATTTCCTTCCGTTTGAAAAGGTTTCGTGTGTCGACAAGATTAGGAGATTTCATTACTTTCATTACGCGGGACATATCTAAGTTCTTAAAATTTTCCCATTCAGTCAGAATCACTATTACATCAGCGTTTTCTGCGCATACGTAAGGGTCGGTTTCAATTAGGACTTCAGGTATTTGTTTAATGCTCTCGGTGATAGTCGGGTCATAGGCATAAATGGTATTTTGATCGTTGATTAAATGGCGTAGGACTGCGATTGCGGGAGATGAACGAAGGTCATCTGTTCCGGCTTTAAAGGTAAGGCCCCATGCAGCTATTTTTCGAATAGAGTTCGCTTTCGGTAATGTCGCTTGAATCTTGACTGCTGTCCGTTCTACATGCTGTTTATTTAACTCAATGGTGTGTTCTAGAAGAGAAAAATCAAATCCAACCTTTCGTGCTACGTGTGCGAGAGAAGAACTATCTTTGGGGAAGCAGGACCCTCCCCACCCAGGCCCTGGGTTTAGATAGCTGGCCCCGATTCTGGGGTCGTATCCGATACCCATCATGACGTCTTGGATGTCAGCACCAGTTTTTTCGCATAGAGTCGCGATTTCATTAACAAAAGTAAGTTTCATTGCAAGAAAAGCATTCGCGGTGAGTTTAATAAGTTCAGCTGATTCCCAGCTTGTAGCCAAGACTGGTGCGTTGATCTGGGAATATAACTCGGCAACGCGAGTAGCGGCTTCAGGGATTACTGCGCCGATCACGATCCTACTTGGATGAAGAAAATCATTTACGGCATTTCCCTCTGCCAGAAATTCTGGGTTTGAAACTACAGCAAGGTCAGTTCTCTCAATTTGGTTATCTATTTCTGCAGCAGTTCCCACTGGAACAGTTGATTTATTTATCAGTATTGAATTAGGCGGTAAAATATCAGAAATTTCTTCCACCCCTGCTTGAAAATATGAAAGATCGGTACTGCCATCACCGTTAGGAGGTGTAGGTAAGCAAAGGAAATGAAACTCTGCTTTTTTGCAAGCATTCTTTGCCCCAACTACGAATTTCAATTTGTTGGACTTGATTCCTGCGTTCACTATTTCTGAAAGCTTTGGTTCTACGAAAGGGATCTCTCCTCTTTGCAAAGCTTCTACTCGCTGAATTTCAATATCAGCTACGGTAACTTCGTGCCCGAGATGGGCTAAGCAGGCACCAGTTGTTAGCCCTACGTATCCTGCTCCTATTACAGCGATTTCTGCCATTGTTTGCCTTCTAAGGTTCCCCCAATTGGATTGTACCGATCGCAGGCTGGAAAGTGTTTATTACTTCAGGAACAGAACCTTTAGATTCAAGGTGATTCAGGTTTCATATATAAGGGATTTGATACGTTTAGTTTCCTTCTGGTTATTTCAGATAATTTTTTGTGGATATCTGATAAGTTGCCGTCAAGCTCACCGGCTTTAATTTTTTCAGCTAGGCTCGCTTCGTCTTCTACTCCAAGTTCGTTCATAATCTTTGTATAGGTTGCTTGGTCTTCGTCTCTTTCTGTCAATTCGCGTATCGCTATTGATAGGGAATTAACCGCAATTCGGAGTTTCCATTTTTCTGCACCGGAGCTTTTGGGTAGCAGGTCTTCTGAAAGATATTCCTGTACCGCTTGTATGAGGTCTTCTGCTGATGGAGCGTCGTAAGGGAGGTTGGTTCGCGGTGGGAGAGCCCAATCGGAGCGGTCAATTTCTGTCATAGTTTCTGTTCCCCCAAGGTGGTGAGTAAATCGTATTCATTTTCTGCTACTCGTCTTCCTATAGCAGCGATTTCTAAAGAGTTTGTTCTCCCACTCCTAAAATCTCCTCCCATTTGTAGGCAAATGATTCCCCAACGGAGAGTTCCAAATATTTCCCACCATTGTAAGGTCGCTATTGAGATTTTTCGGCCACTTTCTATTTCGTAATTCTGCAAGAGAGATGCATAGTCTGATATTCCTGCGACCTTACCTGAACCTCCGAATCTCCAAGCGCGCACGCACATCCAGCCAAGATCTTCACATGGATCACCTAGGTGAGCTATTTCCCAATCCAATACAGCATTGAGCCCTTTTTCTCCGAATAGGAGGTTGCCGAGACGATAGTCGCCATGGACAAAGGTAAGCCCTGTAGGCTCTGGGCGATTTTTTTCTAACCAGCGAAAAGTTAAATCAAATGTTGGGTGGGGGTCTTTGAGGGCTTCGTATACCAATCTTAGGGTGTCAAGAGCATCGTCTGTTCTTTGAAGATCAATGTCAGTAAGTTCAGTTTCTTGAATGGAATGAATAGCTGCAAGTGCTTTCGCAGAGTCTGCAATAAAATTTTGCCTAGCAATGCCCCATTCATCGTCGCGTAGAATCTTTCGAGCAATTGTTTCACCAGGTATTTTGGACGTGATGCTGAAACTGCGTCCGCTAAAGTTTTCAGAATGGCCAGAAAGGATGACGTCAGGGACTGGAACTCCGTTCTTTTTGGCAATAGTTATAATTTTCGCTTCACGTGCGCATGTTCCTTCAAGCCGTTCCATGCCTGGCCGATCCATTTGGAGAATGAGGTCAAGTATTTGATTATTTGAGTTTTCTGCGGCAAAGCTCCAGGTTTCACGGTTCGCTCCGCCCGATAAACGGGTAAGTCCGGTGACTTCAGTCTCCCCAAGTGTGCTTTGGAGGATTTTAGTTAGTTCCTTTGAAAGATCGCGAGCATTATCGCCCATTGAAGTTAATTCCTGTAGGTTGCCCATCTTTAATCTGGTCCAAGTACTCGCTCATTCCCATGCCGACGATTCCGTTGCATGTATAGCGAGTCATA
This sequence comes from Acidimicrobiaceae bacterium, assembly GCA_002709645.1. Taxonomy (GTDB): domain Bacteria; phylum Actinomycetota; class Acidimicrobiia; order Acidimicrobiales; family UBA8592; genus UBA8592. Next base: position 31,413 of record PAQG01000006.1, on the reverse strand, counting down.
GCTTCGGTAATACGGGTATGCAGTTTTTCCCCGTTTGGGCTTTCCCGACGGTTTCGAAGGGGGATAAGTGAAAGTACTTCTCCAGAGATTGTGTATTCTTTGCCTTCTTTGGTTTTCGCCCAACACTCCATTCCAGTTTGATACCCATCCGAGTCCCAAACTGAATCAACGAGACAGTCAGTGATTATCTTGTATTCATTACCTTCAAGGATCATGCCAGAAGCCTTAATGATTTTGTTTGTTTCGTCGCGTGATATTACCGAAAGCATCATGGCGAAGTCCTCGGAGAAAACCATGGGAAGCCATCGGTACCAATTAATTGACTGCCAGTATCGAGGACCCCACGATTTATCTCTTAAACCTAATCCGTTGATCTGGTAAGTCGTAGAACCAATCCTAAAAATTCCTGACATTTTTCCATGTTGCTCATAGTGCGCTTTCGCGAAACTAGTTTCGCTTTCTTGTATAAGTTCACTTCCATCGTCGTATGTTGGTCTTCCCCCAAACATTGGCGACATGCCCTCCCAGTGCAATTCTATGGAACAGTCAAGTGTTGGATTTTCTTTAAATGCAGTTCTGGGGTTCGCCATTTGCTTTGGTTCATTTAGGATACATATTTTTCCTTCATATGTAACCTGTAATTCTTTGAAGGGGTCAACGATTTCAATTTTTAATCCGCCAGCGTTCATCTCTTGGTTTGTTGAAATTTTTGGTCGCCCAAACATGAAACCAACTTGTCCGTTAGGAAGGTATAAGCAGACTGACATTTCTGCGTAACCCTCGTTAACTCTATTTCCGAGTCGGAACCAGCCACCAATTTCTTGCTCTAGATCAAATGTATTGAAATACATGGATTCGTTATAGTTTGCGACAGGGTCCGGTTCGTGCGGGTATTCATCCGTAGGTTCAAGAACAGTTATGATTTTCTTTTCAGCCATAAGTAGACGTTAGCCGGTATGGCTACGCGCTTACATTCTCGGCAATATGATTTTCTGTTTCATTATTGCCGGATAGTTATTTAGCTCTTTCGAGGCTTGTAAAGGTAATTGTGTTTTGTCTTAGATGATGATCTTTGATCTAATGGGCTTAGGTAGAGATGAGGGGGGATAAATGACAGGTCGTTTGAATGGTAAAGTTGCGGTAATCACAGGTGCTGGAAACGGTATTGGTAGATCTACAGCTATTCGTTTTGCTGAAGAAGGAGCGGCGGTGATTGTTGCTGATATCCAAAGTGATAAAGCACTGGAAACTGCTGAAATGATTAATGGAGTAGGCGGGAGATCAAAATCAATAGGTGTTGATGTAACAAGCGGAGCCGACAACGATGCTATGGCTGAGTTAGCTGTCGAATCGTATGGAGGTTTGGACTGCTTAGTTACTGCTGCTGGGATAAGTCACGCAAATTATGTCTCCGGTGATATTGAACCTGACATAAAAAATATTGTTACGAGTCGTGCGGATTATTTAGAAAGACCAGGGTGGGAATTTGTAGAAGGAGATCCTGAGCATTTTGATAAAGTACTCAGTGTTAATCTCAAGGGAACTCTTCTCGGAATGCAGGCTTGCGCGGCGAGAATGTTAGAGAGTGGCACCCAAGGTTCAATAGTGACTGTTGCTAGTATCGCGGCGAAACATCCAGATGCTGGGCCGGTTCCCTACACCGTTTCAAAAGCTGGTGTTTGGATGCTAACCAAGAAAGCCGCCCGCATGTTGGGGCCTGTAGGAATCCGTGTGAATTCCATAGGGCCAGGATTTATTACTACCCATATGACTGCAATTATTGATCTCATGGATGAAAGCGAAACGGCGGCATTCAATGAAATGATCCCACTTGGTCGGCGAGGAGAACCTATTGAAATAGCCAACGCAGCATTGTTTCTCTGTAGTGATGAGTCGAGTTACTTCACTGGAGAGATTCTTCACCCAGATGGTGGTTTCTTTACAGAGTAAGTTAAAGCCCTAGATTTCGCCCAACTATTTCTTTCATAATCTCCGTAGTCCCGCCGTAGATACTTTGCACACGTCCATCTCTCCATAGGCGTGAAATTGGGTATTCGTCCATGTATCCATACCCTCCGTGAAGTTGCAGACATTGATCAACTGCTCTTTTCTGGAGTTCAGTCGTCCACCATTTCGCCATCGCTGCTTCTTCAGCGGTTAACTCTCCATTGTTTAGTGCTAGAGAACATTTATCCACGAAAGCCCATGCAAATTCTAGTTCGGTTGCAATTTCTGCCATCTTGAATCTGCTGTTTTGGAAACTCCCAATTGGTTGCCCGAATGCCTGTCGTTCTTTAACGTATTCGAGTGTGAGATTGAAGGCGTACTGAGTTCCTGCGACGGCAGAAACAGCTATGTTGAGTCTTTCTTGCGGAAGGTTAAACATCATGTAGTAGAAGCCTTGGTTCTCTTCGCCGAGCAAATTCGCTGACGGAACTCGGACGTCCGTGAAAAAGAGTTCGGCAGTATCTTGGCTATGCCTTCCTATTTTTTCTAAATTTCTGCCTCGCTCGAAACCTTCCATTCCTCGCTCAACTACAAAAAGTGAAATTCCTCGATGACGGGCATCTAGGTCAGTTTTCGCGGCGACGATAACAAGGTCGCTGTTGATTCCATTTGAGATAAATGTTTTTGCTCCGTTAAGTAAATATGATTCACCGTCTTTAACCGCTGTCGTTGCTATTGACGCTAAGTCAGAACCAGTACCTGGTTCGCTCATAGCAATAGCAGTGATAAGCGAACCATTTGTTAGACCATGCATCCATCGTTCTTTTTGTTCGGTAGTGCAATATTCCTTGAAATATGGAAGGCAAATATCGTTATGAAGTCCGAGACCTGAACCAGCGGCAGCAACCCCAGCAAGATCAAATTCTTCACCCATTATTTGATTAAAACGATAATCGTTGATCCCACCTCCACCGTATTCCTCAGGGAGATCAATTCCTAGAAAACCGTGTTCGCCGGCTTTTTCAAAAATTTCTCTGCTTACTATTCCTTCTTGTTCCCAAAAGTTATTGTGTGGAACCATTTCCTTCTCAACAAATTGTCTGAACGTCTCTCTGAATAATTGGTGATCTTCTTCAAATATCGTTCGCTTCATGTAATCTCTCCAATTCCGTTTTTAGATCGGATGAAAGCTTCTATCTTTGCTGGAGCGTCATCGCTAGAATCTACTTCTGAGCGGAACCCTGTCAAGCCAGTTACCGCTATGTAGTCTTCATCTACGAGGGCTGTATCTGTATCTTGTTTGAGTTCAACATCCCGAGGGGATACAACGATCCGTAGTTTTCCAGGGATAGTTCCCTCTAGAGATGTTTTTGTTGTTCCAAAAGCAGCGATTCTTCCCCACTTGACACCGCGGATCTGTGCAATGGGTTTGTTCGGAACGTTTATGTTCAGAACTGTTTTTCGTGGAGCTTTCATTATCCAAGTAGTAGCAGCTGTTGCGACAAGACCGCTTGTTTCCCAAAGCATTTGGTTCTCTGTCCTTTTTTGACTAATCGCGATTCCAGAGATACCAAAGTTTTGTGCGATCATTGCAGCTCCGACCGTTCCCGAGTGAAGGATTCCACGCCCACAATTTGCTCCATCATTACTTCCTGAAATAACGAGCTCCGGTGGCTTGCCGAAGGTTCCCAGCATTGCGGTTAAAACGCAAAATGCTGGGGGGCCATCAATGCCCCACGCCTCAATATCGGGTGCTGAAGGAATCTTGTATTGTTGGATTTCAAACTCTGCACCATTGTCAAGAGTCCCAACTCCCGCTCCCCAACCTGATCTTTCACTTGATGGTGCAGCCACAGTAATGTCATGGCCTTCCTTAGTAAGGGCTATTGCAAGGGCGTGCAGGCCAGGTGAAAAAACGCCGTCGTCATTTGTTAACACAATCCTCGTCATTAGAAATCTATCCCTTCAATGAATGATGCAAGTTCATAGTCAGTAGCAGCAGTAAATGTTCTTGTTATGCATTTATCTAAAAGCTGCTTCCCCCGGTCGTTTGCATAATCAAGGTCACTATCAATTACTTGATTGTAGGTTTGGACCATCAGGCTTGCTTTTATATCAGCCCAACACTCATCTATTGTGTAATCATTTATACCGTTGGAGATTAATCCCTGATGATAGTGATTTACGAGCTCTACTTCGTTTTTTCTTCTGTCTTCAATTTCTAGAGAGGCACTTAACCAGTTCGAAATATCCCATGCCCCCCAAAATCGAGTGCAGTATTGGAAGTCAATTATGGTTATAGACCCATCAGGGCTGATGAGGTAATTTTCGCATCTAGCATCGTTGTGAGTAAAGGTTTGGTTACCTTGTGCAACTGCCCAATCTAAAAAATCAGGGTATCTTGGAATGAAATTTTCAACAGCGTCAAGTATGTCGGCATCAAGTTTTCCAGACCAAGTAGCTTTAAAATTCGGGAATAGGTTTTTTGCTAAATCTTGGGATTGTTTATACATGGGGTTATTCATCGGAGGAAGCCAATCAAGTTCATATAATTCGTCTGTCTCCCAATAATGTGCATGAAGCTTTGCTAATAGTGAAAAAACTGAAGCAGTTTTTTCTACATCAGCTCCCGTTATCTGATCCATTACAGTTGTATTTAAGATCTCTTCAATCAGAATTGAGAAAGGAACACCTTTAATATCAATTTCTGAGAAATAACATTCTGGTGCGTGAACGGGAAATTTCTTTCTTCCCTTCTTATAGAAATTCACTTCACGAGCGTAATAACCCATTGTTTGACAGAGGAGAATGTTCTCAGGTGCTTGGGACTGGAATTTCGCCACCATTGTCTTCGGACCTATATTATTTGGTGCGTAAGTGAGATGAAGACGGCTTACTTCGCCTAGGATCCCAACTCCCTCACCTATGTCAGCCCATGAAAAATCAGCGATCTCCCCAAATTCTGCTGGAAGGACTTGATTAAGCCATTTGGTTGAGATTTCATTGATAGTTGATGGGATCATAATATGAAGCAGTCCTACAACTATGAACGTTAGATACTTTTTAGGTCTTCCATAACTTGCCGCCATTGTTCAGGTTCGGATTGCCCTGGGGCGTAGAAACTTAATCGGTCGATGACATCGCCAAACCTTTTCCCAAGTTCAGGAGCAATCTTGTTAGGTTCACCAACGACAGCAAAAGTATTCAGGATCTCATCATCAATAAGTGTTCCCATTTTTACCCAATCCCCCTGTTTCGAGAGTTGGTTAAGTTCTTCTTGGAGCCCTCCCCAACCATGCAATTCAAGTACTCCACGGTAAGCAGGAGTTGATCCATAGAAAGCAATCTGTTGGCGGGTAGCAGCTGCGGCTTGTTGCATTTGTTCTTCATTCTGACCTGTGACGACAAAGAATGGTCCTGAGATAGAGAAATCATCAAGAGATTTCCCAACCTTTTCTCTTCCTTTGACAATATTGGGAATTGTGACTTCGCGCAGGTACTTTTCAGTGGTGAAGCCATGACAGATAATGCCATCGCATACTTCACCAGCTACTTGTGTCATGAGTTCACCAACTGCAGCTAAATAAATTTTTGGTGGTCCAAAATCCCCTAGCTCTTCTTTATTTGGGATAAAGAACGGAGTCATCAGAGTATGTGTGTAAAAATCTCCGCGGAAATTTAGTCTTTCACCAGTTAACCACGAATCCCATATTGCTCGAGTCGCTGAGATCATCTCTCGCATGCGAGCAGCAGGTTTTGACCACTCCATACTAAAACGTTTCGTAATGTGGGGTTTAATTTGGCTTCCTAGACCAAGATTGAATCTCCCATTACTCATTGCTTGTAGATCCCAACCAATATTTGCGAGAATCATAGGATTTCTGGCAAAAGCAACTGCGATGGAAGTCCCCAGTTCAATTTTTTCTGTGTGCTCTGCTGCAATGGTTAAAGGGAGAAACGGGTCGTGACTTGTTTCAGCTGTCCAGATACCGTCGTACCCTCGTTCTTCTTGTGATTTAGCTTCACGCGCAATATCACTGATTTTTGTAGATCCCATTCCTAATCCGCCATCTACTTTCATACATCTACTCCTTCTATATTTCGTTCACGCAGTTTCTCTGCTGAACATTGGAACTCTCCTGATAGATCGTAAGGCCCTGAATAATGTGGTTGTAGGAATCGGCGGCTGAATTTCCAACCCTCGGTTGTTAGAACGTATTCGTCATCGTAATGTGCAAGGAGAATTCCTCGATCACCATTTGCACGCACAACTTGTTCTTGAATATACCATCTTCCGCTCGCAGCATTTCCTGAGGGATCAATATCAACACCGCCATTTAGAACAGTCTGAATGGTTGCTTCAAATCCTTTCATTGCCCCATACCAGAGATGCTTTATTGCATCTAGGCCTTCCACGAGTCTGCCTCCTCCAAGGTCCCAAACAGCATCCTCAGCCCACGTGGATGACCACTGCTCCCCATTTCTATGGACGACTGCATCTGCGTATTTATGGACGAGCATAGCAATTTCGGAATAGGGTTCATTGGTAGCGGACATAGGTTTCTCCTCGTTAATGATGGTTTAGCAGGAATAAAATTATTTTGCCTATCGTGGACCTTGATAGTCTAAGAAAGCTTTAAGATCAATTGTCGAAGCTATATTTGCTATTGGGTATTAGGAGGTAGCTATGAAACTTGGTTATAACACTGGTTATTGGAGTTCGGGCCCACCAGAAGGTGTTGAAAATGTCATTGCGGAGTGTGACAAGCTCGGATTTGAACATATATGGACAGCAGAAGCCTATGGCTCAGATGCTCTTAGTCCTTTAGCTTGGTGGGGGGCGAACACAGAAAATGTGAAACTTGGAACAGCGATCATGCAGATGTCAGCTCGAACTCCTGCAGCAACGGCAATGGCAGCCATCACCATGGATCATTTGAGCGGAGGAAGGTTCATTCTTGGTTTAGGTGCTTCTGGACCTCAAGTTGTTGAAGGATGGTATGGAGAGCCCTATCCGCGCCCACTTGAACGAACACGAGAATTTGTAGAGATAGTTCGTTCAATTGTTGCCCGAAAAGAGCCAGTAGAGTTCTCTGGAAAGCATTATTCGATGCCTTTTCCTGAAGGCACTGGACTTGGAAAGCCTCTGAAATCAACAGTTCATCCGCTTAGGAATGAGATTCCAATTTATTTGGCTGCTGAAGGCCCTAAGAATGTTGCTTTGTCAGCCGAAATCTGTGATGGCTGGCTTCCTTTGTTTTTCGCTCCCAAAGATAATGATTTCTATAAGAATGCTTTGCAGGCGGGATTTGATGCTGCAGACCGCCATGGGTGGGGCGATTTTGAAATTGCTTGCACAGTAACTGTTATCCCTGGAGAAGATGTTGATTCCTGCGCAGACTTGCTGAGGCCAATGATTGCTTTATATGCCGGTGGGATGGGTGCAAAAGGACAGAACTTTCATTATGACGTTTTCGCTCGAATGGGCTTTGAAGAGGATTGCGAAAAAATTCAAGAACTGTACCTAGCAGGTAATAAGAAAGATGCCATAGCTTCTGTACCAACGGAAATGGTAGAAGCTATTTCTTTGATAGGGCCTCCGGACAAGATTAAAGATGAGTTATCAATGTGGGAAGAATCAGTGGTAGATACCATGCTTATCTCTGGTGGTATGGAACTTGTTCATTTCGTTCACGATTTGGTTGGATGAAATGGCTTTAGACGACCGTACGCCAATAATTGTTGGGGTAGGGCAACATAAGCAGCAACTATCTGAAGTGTCAGAAGCACAGGAGCAATACTTGCTCATGGAACAAGCGTTACGGGTTGCTGCTGATGATGCGAATTCCTCTAAGTTATTAACCTGTATCGACCGGGTGTTGGTCATAGGAGGAATGTGGAGTTACCCCGATCCAGGCCGGTTGGTTGCAGATGCAGTTGGTTCACCTAATGCAAAAACTCTCTTAAGTGCTATGGGTGGGAATATGCCTCAAGCTAGCGTAAGCGACTCTTGTGAAAGAATAGCGTCAGGAGAAATGGAAGTTGCTGTGGTTGTAGGCGGCGAAGCCGTTTATAGTAAAAACAAGTTACGGGGAATAGGACAGGATCTCAAAAAGACAGGAACAGATCTCCAACCTGCAGCAAAATTTGGTGCGAACGTTTCTATGTCTTCGCAACATGAGCGAGACAACGGATTCCTTATGCCTACACAGGTATATGCGTTATTTGAATCAACTATTCGTGCTCACAGAAAAGAGACTCATAGAGAACATCGCCAGAGGGTCTCTTCATTATGGGCAGGGCTGAATCAAGTAGCCGTAGCAAACCGATATGCCTGGGTTCAAACACCTATGTCTGCAGAGGAGATAATGGAAGCAAGTCCCTCAAACCGAATGGTCGGATACCCATATACCAAAGCGATGAATGCAAATTCCTTTGTTGATTTTGGCGGAGCGATAATCATTTGTTCAGTTGGGAAAGCTAAGGCTTTGGGGATAAATCCTGACCGGTGGGTATTTCCACACTCGGCTACAGATGGCCATGCTTCGTACTTCTTTTCAGAAAGAGATAATTTCTTTGAGTCACCTGCAATACGCCTTACCGGAAACCGCTGCCTTGAATTGGCTGGAGTAACTATTGACGACATAGGCCCAATGGACCTTTACTCTTGCTTCCCATCAGTTGTGCAAATAACTATGCAAGAACTTGGGATCTCTTCAGATCGTGAAGTGACGACAACGGGCGGCTTGTCATTTTTTGGTGGGCCAATGAACAGTTATGTTATCCATGCCATCGCAAGCACCGTTGATGCAGTGAGAACTACAGGGAAAATGGGCTTTGTTCACGCAAATGGTGGTTATGCGACGAAACATGCTTGCGCAGTCTATGGAAATGAGCCGCCTGAAATAGACTTCCGCCGCGAAGATCTGCAAAATGAAATTGACGCACACCCAACTAGAGCAGTGGACGAAAGCCCATCTGGCGATTCAGTTATAGAGGCATATACAGTGCTGCATGGGCGAGAAGGTCCAGAGAAAGCATTAATCACTGCGATAATGGCTGATGGAAGACGAGCACTTACATCTTCAGTAGATTTTTCGCTTATTGAAAATATGCTTGAAGAGGAATTCATTGGTAAAGACATGTTCTTCAAACCCAATGGGGAATTTGTTATAAAAAGCTAACCCTTTAGGCAAAGTCTTAAATTATGGCTATTGTCTGTGCATGGATCTTGGGGAAATTATCGAAGCATCGAAAAACCTTGGTGAGTGGGCGCATATCGCAACGGTCAGTTCTTCAGGAACCCCATATGTGACACCTGTCCATCCTTGTTGGGAGGGAGAGACACTGTGGATCATGGTGGGTGAGGATTCGGTAAAAGCAAAAAATATTAAAATATCCCCTCTTGTTTCATGTCATTGGCAGGTAAGCCCAGAAACAGATTTTGATAGTTTAATCATCTGGGGGCAAGCAGCAATCTTCACAGATCTTGAAACCAAAGAACGCCTCTGGGATGGTGTGTTCGATTATGATTTGAATGCATTCGCACCTGGTGGCCCATCAGATTCTCCAGGAACTGGCTTTATATCCATTGCGCCTTCAAAGGCAGTGATCTTAAAGGGCATGGGTATGGGAGGACGGTTCGAATGGAAATCTTCAAAGAACTAATTTGAGTCGGAGCTACTGTGGACCATGCCAATTATGACCCGGTCGGGACAGAGGTAATTGACGATCCAATCCCTGCATATTCCAACTTAAGGAAAGAATGCCCGGTCCATCATCATCTGGGCCTAGAGAATCCCGTTTACTCATTTTCGCGATACGAAGATGTCCAATCTGTTCTTGTAGATCAAGAGGCATGGTCTAACCGGTTTGGACCAGGAGTTTCTTATGACAGAAATGTTGGTGATTTACAGCGGTATGATCCACCTGATCATCAGATAAGGCGCCGCTTTCTTAGAAGTGAATTCCTTCCTCGAACTATTGCTAAATCAGAAGCTGCTATTCAGGCTCTGGCTGATCAACTGATAGATGGCTTTTATAATCAACGAAAAGTTGAATTGCACGACAACTATGCTTTGCCTTTACCAGTTAAAGCATTTACAGAAATAATGGGTATAAGTGATGAGGATTCTGGAGATTTTAAAACCTGGGCTGATGAACTCACGCTTGGAATGACCTATCCTGAGAGGTCTAAACAGGCACGTAAGGCTGTAGTAGCTTACACGACTGACCAAGTTCAAAAACGGCGTAAAGCGATGGAAGAAGCACATCTTCCAGATGGCAAAGATCCTGTTGGCACAGTTGTTCGAGAAGGCTTAATCAGTCATCTATCTTGTCACCCTCTTGAAGATGGAACTTTTATGCCAGATAGTGAAGTAGCTAGCATGATTGGTCAATTACTTGTAGCAGGGCATGAAACTACTACCTCTCTCATCACTAATGTTGTCTGGCGTTTGTTACTTAATCCGGACCAAATGGATCTTCTCCGAGCAAACATGGCATTGGTTCCAAATGCGATTGAGGAAAGCTTACGATATGACGCTCCTGTACTTGGACTCTGCAAGACCAATAACCTATCGGTTGATTACCACCGAGTTGAGATTCCGAAAGACTCAAAAGTGATGGTTTTGTATGCTTCAGCAAATCGTGATGAATCGATTTTCCCTGATCCAGATATTTTTAGAGTGGATCGGCCACTCCTTGAATCAAAACGCCATTTATCCTTTGGATGGGGTGCGCATTTCTGTTTAGGAGCTCATTTAGCTAGGCTTGTGGGAAGATTAGCGCTAGAAACGCTATTAAATCGGATAGATGATTTCCGACTTGATGGACCAACTGAACGGGTTACTCCTCCGTTTCTCTGGGGTCGCAAAAAAGTTATTATTGTTTGGGACTAATGTAATTGTCTAGTGGATTAGCTACTTGCTAAGAATTGTTACTCCACTTATACCTGGCGCACCATAGACATGCGTGTAAGCCACTTTGGGGTCATTGGGAACTTGTCGTTTCCCTGCTGCTCCCCGTAGTTGAAGGACATTCTCGTAGACTTGGCGTAGCCCAGAAGCTCCAACTGGTTCTCCGTTAGCAAGACATCCCCCATCTGTATTGACAGGGAATCGGCCACCTATTTCTGTTTCTCCTTGCTGAATGATTCGTTCTTGATCTCCATGTTCACAGAACCCATTTTCAGCCATATGCATGATTTCTGCCCCAGCTTCTGTGTCCTGCAATTGTGCTAAGTCAATATCATCTGGACCTATACCAGCCATCTCAAAAGCAGCCTTGGAAGTATCAACTGTCGGTCCATCACCATCTTCAAGAGCTAACCAAGGGGCCATCACTTCAAAGGAACCCCAACGCCTACTCCTAACCACAGCGGCATTCAGATAGACAGGTGTATCTGTATATTTATGTGCTTGGTCAGCTCTAGCAAGTAAGAGAGCCACTCCTCCCTCAGCTGGCGAACAGAACATAAATTTTGTGAGCGGATAGCTCAACATGTCAGATTCAAGTATTTGGTCTTCGCTTATTGGCTGGCGACGCCAAGCGTTAGGGTTGTGTTCAGCGTTTCGAAAAGCTTTTGCAGAAACTTTCGCAAGAGTGTTATGGCTTATCTCGTGATTTTGCATGTATCGATTAATCTTCATTCCAAAGAATTGAGTAGTCAAAGCGAGCCCTTGTTTGCCATACCAATCTCCTAGGCCGGAAGATCTAGTGTTCACTCTAAAGGCACCTCGTTCATGCTTGTCGTAACCCACGGCTAAACCTAATTCAAAGGCTCCTGAAGCGATCGTGTTATATGCCGAGAATAGAGCTGACCCCCCAGTCGCACATCCGTTGGCGACATTAATGAACTGTAAGCCTGTAAGCCCTAGTTTTGATACCATGGTGTCTGCAGCCCCAGCCGCTTGGCTTCCACCAAAGGCAAATTGGACGTCAGACCATTCAACACCTGCGTCTTTCAAAGCTTTACGAACTGCGTAAACTCCTTGCTCCTGCCCGGTTCGTTCCGGAGTTCGACCAAACGGGTGGATTCCTATTCCTACAATAGCTACTTCTGGTTTACTCATGATTAGATTTCCTTTCTTATTCTTCCACAGGCGAAAACGCAAATGTGATTACTTCATTGCCATCATCATCTACATAGGCCGGTATAAATTTCAGTTCCATTTCCATACCAATTGCCAGAGCATCTTTATCAGCAATAGTTAATCTAGTTTCAACTTTGACTTCGTCATGGATTTCGACATACCCAACGCCGAAAGGTTCAAAATTCTCCACATCACCAGCATATGGAGGTGACTTTGGAGGGTATCCCTGAATAGTCCACGTCCACAATTTACCTCGGGTTCCTAATTCTTTAGGTGTCGTATTGTCGGAGGCACATCTTGGGCAACCCGACTGCACGGGAAAGATAATCGCTCCACAGTCCAGACACTGAGAACCAAGAAGCCTTGGATCGTCAGAAGGCCAAGTAAATAAACCTTCTTCAATTGCTACCTGTTCAGCCATTAGTCTCCTTAAAATTCAAACCTTTATTATTATGCCCGATGAACACTACTTTGTCGTCTTAAGCTTCACATACGGGTTCTTATTGAGAACGTAGTCCAGCCTGTTTGAGTCCATCCCTCATCTTTTTCTTTGTTTTCCGATCGCGTCGGCTGATACGCTCAAGAATTACTTCATGAATTTCGCCGCTAAAGGGGTACTCATGAGGGTAGGGACCAACTGGTGCTCCAGTATCTATACCTACATCGAATGTTTCACCGCTCATGGAAAACATTATGGGAACAGTTCTATCTACACGGTCAGAGTCGACCAGTTCGCCATCAATATAAAGAGTCGCTAAACCCCCACTTCCAAACCCACCGTCATGTTGATAATCAACTAGTATTTCATGGCTTCCCATACCTAGAGGGTAATCTGCACTTATTGTCGTTAGGTACTGTCCGTAACAGTTGTAATGGTATGTTGATTTGCCTTCGTCATTCAGGTACAAACTCCATCCTGACATATTTCCACCTTGGCATGCTATAACACCTTGCGCCCCCCCTGACGGGATAGTTACCTTAGCGGATATTTTGTGGGATGCATTTTTTAGATTAACGACAGAGCTTTCTGGAATTCTGACGTGAGCTGTTGTGTAAGTCATTTTTTTTCTTTTTCCAAGTGCTGAAGGAACACGAAAATCTCCGGAAAGTCTCAAACTAGTATCTCTAAGCGGGTAGACGTTATGTTTTGATGCTTCAGCGTTAAATAAATTTTGTAATTCGACAAGTTTGTCAGGATGGACGTCTGTTAAATCTTTACTCTGTGAAAAGTCTTCGTTGATGTTGTAGAGCTCCCACTTCTCTTGGTCGCCTCCGAATTCGTAGCCTTTGAGTCGTATCCAGGGCACTCTCCCATGGAAGCATGAAGCGATCCAGCCTTCATGGTAGATAGCTCTATTCCCAAAGATTTCAAAGTACTGCGTGCAGCGCTTACTAGGACCTTGTGAATCATTAAACGAGTATTCCATTGAAACCCCATCAACTGGCATTTGGTCTATCCCATTAACTGTTTGAGGCCATTCCACACCTGCTGCTTCAAGAATTGTTGGGGCAATGTCAATAACATGGTGGAATTGATTTCTGAGAGAATTAACTTCAGTAATTTTATCAGGCCACTTCATTACCATTGCATTTCTTGTCCCTCCGAAGTGAGAAGCGACTTGTTTCATCCATTGGAAAGGGGAATCCAGCGCCCATGCCCAACCGACATTGAAATGATTTTCACATTTGTTTGTTCCAAAATCCTCAATATGTTCTAGAAGCCATTCAGGGTCTTCGTGAACACCATTTTGAAATGATGGTGCTGACCAAGCGCCGTGGATCGTTCCTTCAGCTGATGCTCCGTTATCGCCAGTAATATAGATTATTAGAGTATTGTCATCGCATCCGATGTCCTTGATGCAATCAAGAACTCTTTTGATTTGTGCGTCAGTATGTGCAAGAAATCCAGCAAAAACTTCCATCAATCTAGTGGCAATTGGTTTGTACCGATCAGGATAAGAATCCCAGCTAGGAATCTGATCTGGTCGAGGTGTGAGTTGAGTACCTTCGGGAATAACCCCAAGATCCAACTGTCTTTCAAAAATATTCTCTCTAAGAGCGTCCCAACCATCGTCAAAAACCCCAGCATATTTCTCTATCCATTCTTTCGGAGCCTGATGGGGTGCGTGTACTGCCGGAGGGGCGAAGTAACAAAAGAATGGGGAATCTGGAGAAGAGGTTTGTTGCTGCTGTATCCACTTAATTGCTTGATCAGCTAAGTCTTCGCTCAAGTGGTAGTTTTCTTTGCCAAGGTGGGGCTGAATCGGAGTGGTTTGGTCGTACGCAGCGGGTTCCCATTGAGAAGCTTCGCCTCCCATGATTCCATAGAACTTGTCGAACCCCATTCCGTTTGGCCATCTATCAAAAGGCCCAGTCGGACCCTGTTCCCATCTCGGAGTGATATGCCATTTCCCGAAGCAACTTGTTGAGTAACCGTGTTCCTTTAATATTTTTGCAACAGTTGCAGACTCAGCAGGGATGACACTGTCATAACCGGGAAAACTATTAGCAACTTCTGAGATCCCCCCCATGTGTACCGAATGATGATTGCGCCCTGTGAGCAAAGAAGCTCGGGTAGGAGAACATAGGGCTGTTGTGTGAAATTGATTGTATGAAATTCCTGACTCAGCTATATCTGCTACTGCTGGCATTTCAATAGGGCCGCCAAAGGTAGAAGCACTCCCAAATCCGACGTCATCGAGCATAATTAAAAGAACATTGGGAGCATCGGCTGGAGGTTTGCGTTTCTCAAGCGGCACCGCAATGGAATCTTCAATTAAACGACCTATTTTCCCTTTGAACTTTGCTGAAGAGGAAGGTAAATGTTTCATTGTGTGAAGGAAGGAAGGTCAAAGTGCGAGAAAAATTTGGTTATCTCTTGGTTCGTGTTTTTAGTCGTAGTCATTCCTGATGAGAAGCTATCCGAAAGTGTTAAGAGGCCGCTGAGTAAATTCGCCCAAGTTTCAAGGGATAAACTTATCGCAAAGTTCGCGTTTTTTCCATCAGTAGGAACAGCTACATGGTTCCTTATAAGCAATCCTGTAGTCTCTCCACTATCAAACTCCCATCTGAGTTCTCCTTCGTAAGCGATTGTCTGAATGGGATCTAAGAGAACTCGTAACGCATGGACAGTTGAGGAAGGAGGGTTTGCTAAGACAACAGACCGAGAGAACCTGTGCCTACGGTGTCGTTCAAGATTCAAAAATCCTTCTAGCTCAAGCGCATATGTCAGGCACCAATTACGGATATTCGCAGCGGTTGTTTTCTGAGCGATAGTTCGTAAACAAGTTGCTAAAAAATTGGAATCTCTTTCGATTTCTTCAGCACTATCACCTTCGGATCGGAGATGGTATTCGATAAGCACACATGACAGTTCAATAGCCCATCGAAGGTCCCCACTCTCAAATGCTTCATTGGCGATTTCTTGAGTTCTCTTGAACCCCCCAAAAGCTGTTACGAACTTTTCTGCTCGTTGAGATGGATCGTCCGGGAATAATTTTGCTGGGTTGCCATCAAACCACCCCCGAAGCCCATTGTGTATTTGGCGCACATGGTGCTCTGCTAGACCATAGAACTGTTGTGTTAGGTAGGATTCTTCATCCGACCTTGGCAGTTGAACAAACTGGGTTAACTTCTCAAGATCCATTCCTCTGTTGATTCCACGAACTGTTTGATCCCAAAGAAATTGGATTCGGTCGCGGTATCTTGTTATTTCGGCAGTTGCATAGTCAGTCCCCACTATTGGTGGGCCATGAGTACTAATCACTATTTCCGGAGAAAGAGAAAGAATGTGGTCAATACCTGTTAGCAGAACACGGGGGTCGCGATACTCTTCTCCTCTGATAGCGAAAACATTAAAGAGCGCCGGCCAAATCAAATTATTTACGCAGATTCCTAATTCTGGAAACCATATCGTTATTGAGTCATCAGCATCAGATGGGGCAGGTATCATCTCAACTTTCAACCCAGCGATTTGAGTAGAAATTGGTTCAGCGAATATTTGATTTGGTTCCACAAACCCCGGAGTAAAAGGAGCATGGTCTGGATTTCTGTACGACTGGCCAAGCCCTACGTTGATGACGGCATCACTTCCGGAGTCAGGAAGTGCGATGCCAAACTGGTGAATTAAGCCTCTTGAAGCGACTGCGCTCAATTCTGTGCCGTAACTTCGTCTATTTGCAGTTATCCGCTCATGACCCCAGATAGGAATATTTCTTCTCTGTTCGCTCGTAAAAATTGCTTCGGTTCCTGCGACATAATGGAAATGAGTATAGATAATTGCTGCGACAGGGGACTGTGTCTCTTCTCTGATTGCGGCCAGAGCTTCAGTCATCTCCTCAACGCATTCACCCGTGTCAATTATTATTAAGCCTTCGGGTCCTTCCACAAAGGTTTGATTTGATAGCCCATTTCCAACTAGGCACCAAACTCCTTCAGCGACGTTCCACAGCTTTGTGTTTAACCGTTTAGAGTGGTCAACTAATTCAGCATTTCCAATCTGTCCTTTGAAATCTTCTACTGTTTCAGCACTCATTATGAAGCTGTCGGGAAGATATGGTTGCGCGTTATGCTCCATTACAAGTGTTTAGCCTAAATTTGCCTCTCATGACCCTCCCAATAGGGTTCACGGAGAGTCCGTTTGAGGATTTTTCCAGTTCCTGTTCGAGGTAGTTGTTCTATAAAATCAACAGATTTTGGTCGTTTATATCCAGCTAATTTTGTATGACACAATTGCAGTATGTCGCGAATGAACTCTTCATCTCCCGTGTAGCCATCTGAACATTCAATGATTGCTTTAACTTCTTCTCCAAACTCTTCATTCGGCACACCTATAACTGAGACATCTGCGACTCCACCATGTTCCGCAATTACAGCCTCTATTTCGGCTGGGTAGATGTTCACACCTCCAGATATGATCATGTCAATTTTCCTATCTGAAAGCCAAAGGTACCCATCCTCATCTAAGTACCCGATATCACCTGTTGTGAAAACCCCTGGTTCAAGATGAGCTTCTGCAGTTTTTTCAGGCGCTTTGTGGTATTCAAAGTCTGTACCCATTAAGTTTCTAAAATATAACGTCCCTGAATTGTTGGGTTCGGTCAATCGGTTGCCATCATCATCAATTACGAGAACTTCAATAGTTTCTAGTGGTTTGCCGACGGAACCTCCCTTTCCCAGCCAGTCTTCCGCTCGTATTGTTGAAATGAATGCACCCTCTGTGGAGCCGTAGTATTCATGAACTTTTGGCCCAAACCATTCAAGCATGGACCTTTTCCAAGACGCTGGACAGGGTGCAGCTCCATGCCAAACGGCCTCTAGTGAAGCTCCGGAGAAACTATCTTTAACATTCGGGTCTGCATCAAGCATGCGTTTAAATTGGGTAGGGACTAGATGGATGTTGGTTATTTCTTCTGAATCAATAATTTTTACCGTTTCCGCTCCATCAAATTTATGACGCATCACGACAGAAGACCCATTAATCATTGGCATAAACGTAAACGCCCATTGTGCAGAGTGATAAACAGGTCCTACAAGCAGGGACTTGCCCCCAACGGGCACATAATTCGCCATACTCCCTCCGATTAATTGCATTACTTCTGTCGGGATTTCCCCTCCACCAGAAAGCGATCCCCGCACCCCTTTGGGCCGTCCCGTTGTCCCCGATGTGTAGAACATCGGACCTCCAAGCAGTTGCTCGTCTTGGGGAAGGTCATCAGTCGATGAACTTGCTAGAAATTCTTCGTAATCCGTTAACCCATCGCATTCTCCTCCAACGACAATTGACAAGGCAACCTTATTTGCCCGGTCATCAGAAAGAGCTTCTAAGGCAATGTCAGTAAACCTGTTACCAACGAGTAAAGCTTTGATATCGGCATCGTCAAGGATGTATGCCAACTCGTCCGCTACCCAATGCCAGTTGACGGGAACATAGGTGACTCCTAGATGTGCTGCTGCCTGGAAGACCTCAAAGCACTCTCTTCGGTTGCCCATCATCATCGCGACTGTATCACCGGGTCCAACCCCGGAACTTTTCAGGCCATTAATTAAGCGACGGACTCTATTATCAAACTCTTGCCAAGTTGTAGACCCAAACTCATCAGTGACAGCTATTTCTGAGCCTTTAGCTAAGACGATCTCATCAAGTAATTTTGGCATAATTCCCCCTATCAAAACTGTATTGATCAAAAACAGTACTCGTAGATTACGAATCAAGCTACCTGACCAAGAATCCGGACTTCTTATGTGAGTCCCATAAGTCGTTTCATTCCCTTAATGGAAGCTTCCGCTGCTTGTTCTATAGGGGCAGCCCATAAATCTTTTGAAGGAACCTCAAGCCCAATAGGGGCTTGACAATTCACGGCCCGAATTGCATCTAACATCTCAGTTAGCAAGAATTGCCCTTCGCCCGGAGGAACCCTCGTTCCTAAGGTGTCTGTGTAATAATCTTCATAGACTTTTTCCGCAGGGCCATCATTCCATTGGGTAGCCAAGATTTTCCCATCTGGAATTTTCAGAATGTCACTAACTTCGTTTGTTGATCGAGTTAAATGCCAGCTATCAAAGCAGAGACCGCCATTTGAACGGTCGGCACGCTCAACTATTTCTGATGCCGTTGACAAATTTTCTATATTGGTCATTTCCGGTACGGGTTCTAAACCAACTAACAGACCATGTTCGGCTGCTCGATCACAGAGGCTAGCGAACCCTTCGGCGGCTTGCTCTAGAGTTCCCGTGTAGTCTCCGATTACCTGCACGTACCGGCATTTAAAACGATCGGCTATCTCCCAGACAGAAGATTCCATTGCTAGACATTGTTCAGACGGACCATTAGGAGAAGCCCACCCTCGAAGAGTCTCAATATTGGCAAGCCCGAGTCCGCTATCGCGAAGAGCTTGATCAAAGATCTCTATCTCAGCTGGGTTTGTTTTCATTTGGTTCCAGGCCCCTAGGTAAATTCCAATAGCATCAAACCCAGCTTTTTCAGCTGCAAAGACTCTTGCTGTCATTGATTCTTCTGGGCTGCGACAAAAATAATCCCAAATGAAATCATCAGCCCCTAAATCACGAGCGTCTTTAATGTCGCTCATAGAACTAGAAGACTTGAAAACGCTGACACAATATCAGTAAGGGTTGAGATCAGGGGAGTATCCTTCACGCTTGTGCTGGCAAAAATTGGCTTAGAGCGTCATCAACAAAGCTAGCCATGTCGGCTCCTATGTCCTTGCGAAACGGCCCTCGAACTTTAAATCCATGTGTTGCAACAACTGACGCGCCTCGGCGATTAGCCCACTCAGAAAATCCTTTCAATGAATTATCTGGACTGATTTCGTACGTGACGAACAAGGCAACGTTTCTATGGGTGATATCTGGGAGCGTATTTATTTTGTTTAACTGAGCCGGGCGCGCACCTAAGCCAAAAAGTCCGTCAGTCCAGGTTCCGATTACAAGAAGATCAGCAGTTAAAACAAATTGTGCATCAATCTCGGTAATGGGGTAAACACCTACAGCTGAACCCTTGCGATGGAAATCCTCTGCGAGCGAATGGGCGAGCTTCTTGGTTCCTCCACGTAAGGATTGGTACAGTATCGCAGTTTTCATTTAGCCCCATTTCGTAAGCAATACGAACATAGCACTTTGGAGAAGGTGGTACTAGACCCAAGTCCGATTCGTGGTTTTCGGATTCTAATTATTCAAGATTGAGTCAAACTTTTGTTCTACAGAACTGTTATCCGGAGCTTGGTCCCCTTGCAAGCGACTTAACCAAGTAAGAGACACGTACCCATTAGCTACCGCCCCAACGTCACTTTCTATAGAAGTGGGAGGTATGCGTTCTCCCCAGTTCAGTTTGAGATGGAAAGAGCCTTCATGGCCTACTTTTGGGTCAACTTGAACCTCAGTCATTTGACGGATCAGATCAGTACCTACTTGAGTTGAAACCCAACCTTTCATTTCTCCTATTTCTAAATTAGGAACGTTAAGGTTTAGGACAGCAGGGTCCTTAGGAAGCGAGAGGGATAGTTCTTCTACTGCTAAAGCTGCGATTTCTGCTGCGCTATGCCATTTCTGATCCCGAAGCATTTCTTCGATTCCTTGTCCCATGTATCCGCCTTCGTCAACGGCCTGACTAACTGCTACGCCAGAGATACCTCCATTTCGTGCTGTTAGGCATGCGCCAATAGTGCCAGAGTGGTATACCGATCGACCAACATTCGCGCCAGGGTTTATTCCCGAGACAACTAGGTCAAATGGATCCCCAAATGCTCCCAGACGCGCGAACATAACGCATAAGGCTGGCGGACCAGTAATAGCCCACGCTTCCTCTATTCCCTCTATGTGTGCTTTATGTAGTTCAGGCTTAATCAGATGAAGAGGTCCGAAACTTGATGAAGCTCCTGAATACTCACTATCCGGAGCTCCAATGACTACTTCTCCAAAAGGCAACATTGCTCTCGCCAGAGTATGAAGTCCCACTGAGTCAATTCCATCGTCGTTGGTAACGAAAATACGCATAGGCAGACATTACTTGGTCCTTATTAAGAAGGTGTTGACTCATTCCCAATTACAAATAAGTTGAAGCGATGGGAACACTCATCCATAATGACTCAAAAGAAGATTCAGTACCCCTATTCTTGAGGTATGAGATGGAGAAGCTTTGAGATCCCCGATGGCGAACTGCATTTCCGATTCTCGACCTCTGGAGGGCCGGGAGGACAGCACGCCAATAAGGCAAACACCCGCGTTGAACTGGTTTGGGAGGTCATGGAAACAACGTCATTTACTCCGCAAGAGAAAAAAATGTTAGAGCAAGAGCTAGGAGCTACTGTCCGAATAGTTGTAAATGAGTCTCGTTCACAAACACGAAATCGTGAAATAGCGTGCGAACGTCTATCACAAAAAGTAGATAAAGCTTTACAAAAAAAATCAAAACGGAAACCAACGCGCCCTAGTCGTGCATCTAAAAAGCGTCGCTTAGAAAGTAAAAGGAGAAGAGGGGACCTTAAACGACAAAGGCAATCGCCAAATCAAAACGACTTTTAGCTTTAGAAAAAACTTGCAGAATGCAAGCTCGCCCAGAGGTTATCTGCGATGTATCTGTAGGCGTCATCATTTGGGTGGAATTTATCCTGCGCCCACATTCCTTTAGATGTGGGCCAGTTCCACGCACCAAATAATTCAATGCCGCGTGAAAATGCCATTGTCTCAAAAACATCAGCGATAGCTGACCGCCGACCTTTTTTATTTGATTGTGAGACTCTGCTTAAGTATGTGCCTTCGGGAAGTGATTCCATCAACGATTTTGCATCGTTTGCTATTCTTCGTGGACCCCTTCTCCACATTATGTCATTGCTGCCAATGATTACTGAAACTAGGTCAGGCTTGAGGTCGTGATCAGATATCAATGGAATTTGTAGTCTCGCTACATCAGAGAACCTAGCGCCACTCATTGATAGATTCAGTAACCTCCATTTCTGGCTGGTCCGTTCTTCCAGACGATTTAAGACTATTGACACATAGCATGTTGATGGGTCCGATGACCCTATTCCTTGTGTTACAGAATCTCCAAGCGCTACCCATAAGGGTCCTTGGGTTTGTAAATTTTTCTGATTCCAGTCATCCCAATATTGCGCACGTGGTTCGACTGTTGAATTTATTAGGGCTACGCCTCGAGAAATGTGCCCTGCAACCCTAGAAAGGTCTATTCGCCTCTTTTGCCTTCGGAGTTGGGGAAGTTCCATAGTATCCATACCAACAATATGATTTTTATTCAGTTATGCCGAATCTCTCAAGACCCCATCCTCTGATGGCGTTTCCACGCATAAGTTTATAGATCTCTTCGTCGTTCAATCCAGCGTTTGTAACGATTGACGTAGCAACCTCTTTAGTATGAGGGAATGTCGAATCAGCATGAGGATAATCAACTTCAAAACATATTTGATCCATCCCGATTAGATCACGGTTTAGAAGGCCTACTTCATCGTCAAAGATGCAGCCATATATGTGGTCATGAATATACGAGGAAGGCTGATTGGGGAGCATGACCCCAAAATCTGAAGAGTTATCTCTTTCCTCCCATAGTTTGTCCATCCTTTCAATAACATAGGGCATCCATCCGACTTGGCCTTCAGCGTACGCGATGCGAAGATTTGGGAAGCGATCAAATACGCCGGAGAGAATGTAATCACAGAACGATCCCATTGCGTTAGAGAAAGTGATAGTTGAACTTACAGCGAATGGGGCATCAGGGGACGTCGCAGGCATTTTGGAACTTGATCCAATATGCATGTTAAGAATAGTTTCTGTTTCAGCACATGCTTGAAAGACAGGGTCCCAATGGCGATCTGGAGAATGTATTGAGGGAAGTCCTAATGGATAGGGGTTTTCTGTAAAGGCGATAGCATGACTTCCCTTGTTTGCGCATCGACGTATTTCTTCCGCAGCAAGGGTAGGGTCCCAGAGAGGCACGATAGTCATCGGGATTAAACGCCCCTTTCCATCTCCGCTACACCATTCATCAATCATCCAGTCGTTATATGCTTGTACGCAGAGGAGCGCCAAGTCTTTATCTTGACGTTCAAGGAAAGCTTGCCCGCAGAATCTAGGTAGGACATTAGGGAAGTTAACTGATGCCTCAACATGGTTTGCATCCATATCTTCAAGTCGTTCTTTCTGTTTCCAACACCCTGGTCGTATCTGGTCAAAAGTCACAGGTGTTACATCAAGACTGTCAAAACCTACTGCTGCAGAAAGTTTCGGGAAGGGGTAAACGAGATCATCGTAAATCCACCAATCGCAGTCCTCTCCGTCTTTGACCCCTTTTTCGTATGAGAAAACTCCTCCTTCAAAATTGAATATGGCCTTATCTCTTTCAACACGAGGCCCTTTATCTTTGTACTTTGCTGGAAGTCGTTCAGTCCATAGATCTGGTGGTTCAACCACATGGTCATCCACAGAAATAATTTTTGGGATTTCAATCATTTGGTCTCCTAGTAGTAATCAGAATAGCGAAAAAACCCAGCACAGGAAATTCAGGTGGCAACTGCTATGTGTCGGGAATGGGGCTGCTTTGAGACTTTACTTCAGTTATTAGTGTTTCTAGTTCTGAAGCGCTCGCCATGTCATCTAAACGTATTCGAATAGCTGCGAGTTCCCTAGTGAGGAATTCGCTATCGGATAGGATCCTGCTGTTAACTTCTCGATCTCTTTCTGCTAAAGCCCTGTCTCTTGCATCTTGGCGATGCTGGGCTAGGAGGATAAGAGGGGCAGCATAAGCAGCTTCGATGCTGAAAAGGAGGTTGAGGAGGATGAACGGGTATTCATCCCAGAGTCCTTTAGACCCAGCGATGGCGTTCATAGTAATCCAAGCAATCACAACGAGTGTCTGGATGATAAGGAATTTCCCACCACCCATAAAGCGAGCGACAGCTTCCGACCATCTCCCGACCGTATCGCGATCATAGTTAGAGCTGAGGGAACGTCCACCTACACCGGGCATAGTAACTGTTTCATCACGGATTTTCATGACGAAGCTCCTTCGGTTAGTCGAATGATTACATCATCAACAGTTACGACTCCAACCAGTCGATGTAATGCATCAACCACAGCAACAGCTAGAAGGTCATATCGGGCTAGCAAAGCCGCCACTTCTGTTTCTGAGGTGTTGGGTTGAAGTGTCGGTTCATTTCGATCGATACAGTCTCCCACTAAACACGTAGGAGGTTCACGAAGCAGCCTAGGTAAGGTAACACTTCCAAGGAATTTTCCTGTTGGAGCTTGTGTAGGGGACTCAGCGACAAATAATCGAACAGATATAGCTGGGGGAAGATCAGTATCACGAAGTCTCGCTATAGCATCAGCAACTGTAGCTTCAGGCGTTAAAACTATTGCTTCAGGAGTCATCATCCCGCCAGCAGTGTCTTCGTTATAGCTCAATAATGACCGGATTTGACGGACGTTTTCTGGATCCATTTGGGCTAACAAAGTTTCTCTTTGTGAGGGTTCTAGTTCTTTTAGGAGATCAATTTCATCATCAATCTCCATTTCTCCTAGAACCTCAATTGCATCAGCTGTATCAAGTGTGTTAAGAATTTCAGCTTGCGCGCTTTCAGGGAGTTCTTCAAGTAGGTCAGCTAGGCGGCTTGCCTCAAGAGCTGCTGTTAGTTGCGATCTGCGGCTTTCAGGAATTGCTTGGATCGCTTCGGCTGCGTCAGCTTTGTGGAGTTCGCGTAAACGAGCCAAATCACCAGAGACTGGATCAGGGCTGAATGCTTCAGCTACTTTATCCCACGTTGTTATCTCTAGGTTTTTTCTTCGTAGCCTTCCCCCTAACGAAAATGCAACTTGACTAGTTATCCATTTCCCATCGTTGAGATTGTTTTCGCAAAAACCGACGTCTCGTATGCTATGTTCGTTTGTCTCTGTCCCGTATACGTCTTCACTGAGAAGCAGTTCCCCAGGTCGGCGTTTAAAAATTCTGAGATCAAGTGTCCCGCCGCGAAGGTGTAAGCCATCTCTATCAACAGCGTCTACTCGAGCTTCGTGAACGAAGATAAGTCTTCTATCAACAACTGCGAGAAATCCGCGCAGATATAGGTTGTTTCCAGTTGCTGCAGGGATTAGCAAAAGGTCTTGAATAGAACCAAGAGTACTTCCGTCAGCATCAAATAGGGAGCGCTTGATGACACGTGAACCCCAAAGAACCTGAGGGTTGTCAACTAATGCCGTATCAATATCATGTTGTAGGTCTTGATCGGTCATGTTTGTCCCTCCTCTTCTAGATTAGGAGAGGAATTGGGAGCTAGCTGTTATTTACCAAGTCTTCGGTAAAGGAATAGATAATAGATGCTCCGGAGACAGGAATTAACATTTGGGGGTCTCACTGGGGCTAAATCATTGGATAATCTAGGATTATGGATAAATGGGCAACTGGTAAACGTCAGATTATCGCTCATAAAGGAAATTCGTCAGCATTCCCAGAGAACACTAGAGCATCGGTAATTTCAGCGATTGAGGTTGGCTGTGATGTCGTTGAAGTTGATGTTTCAACAACCAAGGACGGATATTCTGTAGCCTTGCATGGGCCTACATTAGGGGAGATGACTTCTGGGGCAGGAAAAATATCTGAGACCAATTGGGAAGATATAAAGCCATTAAAAGTGAAATCTCCAGATAAAAATTTTTCAACTGAATCAGTTCCCTTGGTTGAGGAGTTATTGAAGGAATTCTCTTCAAGTACGAAATGGAATCTTGACCTGAAGTCTGGTTTACCTAATGACAGGTTGGTTTCCAGTATTAACGAATTGAACATTCAGGGGAAAGTGATCTTTTCAGGACTGATGATCAAAGACGTTAAAAAATTTGTAAAAGAATTTCCTGAGTTAAATGTGCTTGTCAATCTCTCTAGAGTTGATCGCTTTCTACTAGGGCTACGATTTTTTGACAAAATCTATCTTCAATCTCGTTTCGGGTCCGTCTTGAGTCTCCCAAACGTTATTGGGATAAACACTAATTACAGGTTCTTGACAGCAAGAATTATTAGAGTAATTCATGGGTTTGATTTAGAAGTCTGGGTTTTTACTGTTGATGAAGGATCTGTGATGAATTCGCTATTAGCTGCAAAGGTGAATTCAATAACTACGAACAGGCCGTTGGAATTAATTCGGACATTTGAAACGGAATGAGATAGTAACTGGGTCGCTGTTAGGCTATTCTCACGATGCCTTGCAAAAAAATAAAGGAGATTAGCATGGGAGAGTTTGTAAATGTCGAAATTGATGGTGATACAGGAGTTGCAACAATAAGGCTTGATCGACCCCCGATGAATGCGATAAGTATGCAGTTAACTGCCGAATTGCATGAAGTAGTGAACAGTCTGGCAACTAATGAATCGGTCGGTGCAGTTGTAGTTTGGGGTGGCCCAAAAATCTTTGCTGCTGGAGCGGACATTAAAGAGTTCCCTGCCATTAAAGATAAAGAAGAAGCAGTTGAGTTTTCCATGAATCTACATAATGCTTTGTTGGCAATAGAAAATCTTCCGCAGATTACTATTAGTGCAGTAAATGGGTATGCGCTTGGAGGAGGTTGTGAACTTGCTATGGCAACTGACTTCCGTTTTGCCGGTGAGAGAGCGGTTTTTGGGCAGCCAGAAGTTCTTTTAGGTATTCTCCCTGGTGCTGGTGGAACGCAACGATTGATGCGGCTAGTTGGAATCACAAAAGCTAAAGAAATTAATTACTCGGGTCGACAAGTTAAAGCAGCTGAAGCAGAACAGATCGGGCTTGTTTCAGCGGTGTTCCCTGACGAGGAATGCTACCCGAAGGCAATCGAAGCAGCGGAAGAGTATGCGAATGGTCCTAAATCTCTTCAGTTTATTAAACGGGCGATGATGCAAGGCCTTTCAATGCCCTTGGAGGAAGCCGTTAAAGTTGAAGCGGAAGCATTCGGCGATTGTTTTGAGACAGAGGATCGTTTGGTTGGTGTGCAAAGCTTTATTGAACATGGGCCCGGGAAAGCAGAATTTAATCGGAAATGAGATAGATAGTGTCCTTACATCCGAAACCTCGGGATTTGAAAACAATACGTACAGAAGACCCTATTGAGCTTTCTTCAAAAGTTATTGATGAAGGCATAGCAACTGAGCCGACTAACAGAGTGTCTAATCAATTAAGCGTGATTGATGAAGGTATAGCTGTCATTGAATCTTTCAGCCATATGGTCGTTTTCAGAACAGATGATGGACTTGTAGCATTTGATGCTAGTGGGGAAGCAAGTGGGGTTGCTGTTGTTGATTCTTTACGTAAGTGGACCACAGACCAAATACACTCTTTGGTATATACACACGGGCATTTAGATCATGTCGGTGGTTCCGGTGCAATCATCGCTGATGCCGAAAACCGCAATTACCGCCACCCGACAGTCTTCGGCCATGAAAACGTTCCACGTAGGCTACGGCGCTATGAGCAGACGAATAATTGGAATACGCTAATTAATAGAAGGCAGTTTGGTGGTGTATCTCCGAAACATGGCATGGGATTGACATCAGGTTCTTCTTTATTTGTTCCGGAGGGAACTGTCTGGCCTGATGTCGTATATCAAGATGAAATGAAACTATCGGTTGGGGGCCTCAATATAGAATTCAACCATGGGAAGGGAGAGACTGATGACCACACATGGGCCTGGATTCCTTCACAAAAAACTCTGGTTACTGGCGATCTAGTTATTTGGGTGTTCCCTAATGCGGGAAATCCGCAAAAAGTGCAACGGTATCCACTTGAATGGGCTGCAGCGCTTCGGCAAATGATGACGTATGATGCTGAATTGCTTCTTCCGGCGCATGGTTTGCCAATTTCTGGAACGGACAGGATAAATCGTGTCCTTGGAGATATCGCAGATGTGTTAGAGAAGTTAGTTTCTGACACTTTGGAACTCATGAATAGAGGTGAGCAATTAAACCATATTGTTCATGAGGTAAAAGTCGACGAAGATATGTTGGGACTTCCATGGTTACAACCTCTTTACGACGAACCTGAATTTGTTGTTAGAAATATTTGGCGAAAATACGGAGGTTGGTGGGATGCTGATCCTTCTTCTCTAAAACCATCGCCTCAGAAAATCTTAGCTGAAGAACTTGCTTTTCTTTCTGGAGGAGTTGAGAAACTAGTTGAACGGGCACAAGTTCACGCATCTACTGGTGACCTGCGACTTGCATGCCATTTAATTGAATTTGCTGCTGAAGCTTCCCCGGAGAGCAAAATAGTCCATGGGGCACGAGCTGAAATCTATCGTTTACGAAGGTCTACTGAGAGTAGTTTAATGAGTAAGGGTATTTTCGCTGCTGCCATGAGGGAATCAGAAGAGATTGTGCAATCAGCGCCGGATCAAAAACGTTGACTGAAACAGCAAACTCTACTGGTCAAGTTCCAAGAAAAGTAAAGATTCTTTTAACTGCTTCTTTCTTTTCTGCTTTAGCAACCGTAGGCCAGATCACGATAGTTGGGAAACAGGTTTACGACATGACCGGAAGTGAACTTAACCTTGGTTTGCTTGGTCTTGCTGAATTTCTTCCTTTAGCTCTTCTGTCGCCGTTTACTGGCCCAATCGCTGATCGATTTGATAGGAGAAAGGTTTTCAGCTTTGCGTTATTCGCAGAAGCACTCGCATCATTTCTGCTGTTTCTATACGTAGCTTCTGAGCCGACTTCAGTTCTTCCTATTTTTGGTCTGATAGCGCTTTTCGGAGTTGCGAGAGCCTTCGCTATGCCAGCTAGCCGCGCTTTACCCATTGATTGGTCTCCAGATGATGTGGTGGAAAGGGTCGTTGCCTTAAAATCGGTTGCATTCCAAGCGGGAATAATTGTAGGACCGGCCCTATTCGGATTTATCTTTGTCGCTGGGGCATCATTCCCGTATCTTGCGGCTGTTATATCCTATTTAATAGCCAATCTGCTGTTGCTAACTGTTGGACCTTCGTCAATAAAGAGGTTAGCTACGACAGGTGGCCGGCAAGCATTTCGTGATGCCCTTGAGGGGTTAAAATTTATCAGAAAAAGCCCAATTCTATATGGCGCTATATCGCTTGACCTTATAGCGGTTCTTTTCGGAGGTGCTGTAGCGTTGCTCCCTGCGATAGCTGAGGATCGGCTTGGCGTTGGAGCTGTTGGCCTTGGCTGGCTCCGAGCCGGTGTTGGGATTGGAGCTACGGTTGTGGCAGTAACATTATCTGTCCGACCTCTTCGCAGAGATATTGGAAAATCATTATTAACCGCTGTTGCTGTTTTCGGTTGTGGAACAATTGTTCTTGGATTATCAACAAATTTTGTGCTGGCTTTCGGAGCTCTCATGGTTCTTTCCGGAGCGGATGCAGTCTCGGTGTATATACGTGCAAGCCTTGTTCCTTTAGCTACCCCAGAACAAATGAGAGGTCGAGTCCTGGCTGTAGAGGGTGTCTTTATCGGCGCTTCGAATGAATTGGGGGCAGTTGAATCTGGATTAACAGCTGCAGCATTTGGATTAGTCGGGGCGATCCTCTTTGGAGGAGTTGGGACATTGGCAGTAGTTGTAATCTGGTGGCGATTCTTCCCAGCTTTGCGGGATGTTAAGGATTTTTCAGAAGTGAAACCAGATTCAAGCTAACCCTCTTAAGTAAGGATTTCTGAAAACCACGCGTCTCGACGTTCCGCGAATAATTCCACGTACGGAGAAGGAAACATCGTAAACGCATGAGGTGCCCTTGGGAAAACATCAATGTTGCAATTATTCCCAGCGACGCGCCATCTATTCGCTAGGAATAATGTGTCATCAAGGAGATGATCAGAAGAACCAACACAAAAATATGCTGGTATAAGTCCTCTTAAGTCAGCATATGTTGGAGAGACGGAAGGATCACGCCGATCTTCTAAGTTCAATTCCGGAAGATACATTTCTGCAAAGAAACTAATTATTTCAGGTGATAGAACATCAAAGTCATCGGGAAATGGCCGTTTCCCAAGTTGTGACGGTGATTGACTCCAGTCAAATACGCCAAAGATAAGATTTGCTCCTAAAAATCGATTTACTGCCTCAGGACCCACTGATTCTCTTAACCGAAGAAGTGTTAATGCAGCTAGATAAGCTCCAGCTGACTCTCCTCCAATCACTAAATTCGTTGTTCCGAATTTGTTCTCACTATTCTCTAATAACCATGTAGCTACAGCGAAGCCATCATCAGGTGCTGCAGGAAATGGGAACTCTGGAGCGAGCCGGTAATCAACTGAAACTACCGAAAGGTCAAATGTATTAGACAAATGACGGTTCTCTACATCCCCCATAAAGGCACTCCCAGCAACCATTCCCCCCCCATGAAAATGCAAGTACACTCCTTGAGACCTTGTGCTCGGAGTCATTATTCGGCAAGGGACGCCATTTATTTCAGTCTCTTCAGCGTGCTCATCTAGTGGGAACGGGGTCGCAGCAAGGGTTTCTCGCATCAGATTGACATAATCCTTTGCTGAAAGAGTTGGATTATCCGAATCATCTTCTGCCGCTTCAGAGGAAGGTTGAGATTCTTTCAACAATTTCTGAAGTTCTTCACCGTGTGGACCCCAATCCTGTGGCCAAAGATTCATATCTCTCCCTTCTTTAGCTATTCTCTCAAATTTAAAGTGATTTGAGAAATCAGGTCTATGGAAGCATTACACGAAATGGCACAGGGTAGTGGCAGAATATGCATATGGATGACCCAATAGATGAACAGAACAACCCTATGGCGCTAACAGACTCAGCGATGTGGTCATTTTTTATTCAAGAGCTGAGCGATAAAGAATTAGATCAATTGCAGATAGAAATGCAAAATGAAATTCGGCATAGAGCTATTCAATCAGGTGACCATGATGCCATCATTAAGCAGGCATTTGAGTCGGGGTTTGAAAGATCAGGACTAGGCGTAATGCCATGGATTGAAGGCCAATTTCTTATTTGCCCTGGAGCTTTGGTTTCAAGAAACCCAGCAAATCATCGTTGTCGTTTCGTGAGCGTCAATGAAGAATGGGTTTGGCAGTCAGGACATTTAATCACTGAGACCAAACGTCCTAGCCCGGGAACCGACAAGGGATTTCGGGCAATAGCGCTTATTCCCGTGATTGAAGGATTAGAGATTGATATCGTGAGCGGGAAAATGCAATCTGGCCAACACCGAGCCGAGAAAGTTGTATCGTTTGAGATCGCAAAGGGGGAACTTTCAGAAGTAAGTCAACGCGTAATTCCCATTGATGGGATGCATCATTAGTCGCCTAGCTTGCACCTCTGGGAATTCCATGGAAAGGAGAACCAGCATCTTGGTATTTTTGATAAAGGGTAAAGAATTCCTCACCAAATGGATCTCCACCACGCAAAGGCATGCTCGCGCGAACAATAGTGAAATCAAGTGGAGCGAGTTCGGCGGCTTTATCAAAATGTATATCCGCTTCACCTAGTTGATCTTCTCTTCTTAGGTGAACAGCGATCCTAAAATGAAGTCTGGCTTGAATCTCTTCTTCAGAGAGGTCAGGGACAACATAAGAAGCATCTTCTGGCAGCGCTCCATCATGCACCCAGTCACGTACCTGTTGCATGTGGGTTTCTCGGCTAATCCCAGTTATTTCTGCAAAAGTATCAGTTCCAAATTCACTTGCTGCAGGTCGAGAGATCATTCCCTTTTCATCTATCCAAATTACGGATGGGACATTACTTATTGCATACAGTTCGGTAAGAATATGGTCTTTGTCCATAAGAACCGGATAAGTGATTCCATTTGCTAGTTCCTTGATGGCTTCTATGTTTTCGTCTATAGCTACAGCTATGACCATGAGACCTTGATTGGAAAGTTCTTCGTAGAGTTCCTGCCAGCCTGGCAGGTCAAA
>PAQG01000005.1 GCA_002709645.1 Acidimicrobiaceae bacterium | reverse complement strand
TGGAATTGTTAAGAAAGAGTGTCACTGCTTTTAGGTAGTCGGGTTGCACCCCTTGAAGTTCTTCATATCCACTTAGATCTTGTTTATATTGTTCATCGTCAGCTGCACCCAGTAACTCACTAAGATTTTCTATTCGGGTTGCTGTTGTAACAGGATCCCCATTTGTCTCAAGTGCAGCAAGGTAATCGGTTTCTATTAGTAGATGGCTAAGCGTTCGTTGCGGGCACAAATTTCCATGTTCATTGAGAATACTCATAGATTTTAAGTTTGATTCTGGAGATTGAAGTAACTCTAAATCATGTTCAACAAGTTCAAGTAGCGAGGTGTACGCTCCTAGAAATTTCTTGATTCCGTTAAGAGCTCCATTACTAAGCTGCTTTACCTTCCCATCTACTTCGGCACTAATAACAGTATTGTTTTGAGATTCTTGAAGAACTTCATAAAGACTTTGAAGGCTTTTATCTTCTTTGTATTTCTTTAAAATGGCTCTGGCACCTTTCCCAATTCCTCTCGTTGGTTCATTAAGAACTCGCTCAAGGGAAAGATCATCTTGGGGATTGCCAATGACATTGAGATAGGCAAGTGCGTCCTTAATTTCTTTCCGTTCATAGAAACGCAGGCCTCCAATTACTTTGTAGTTAATCTTATTTCGAGTTAACACTTCTTCTAGCGCTCGGCTCTGGGCATTGGTTCTGTAGAAAACTGCTATGTCGTCAAGGGTAAATTGTTGCTGATTATCTAGGTTCTTGATCTCTTGGCCAACTACTTCGGCTTCATCTTTTTCATTGAAAACCTGTATGCATGAGATTTGGTCACCCGTTTCCCCTTCGGTCCAAAGGTTCTTCGCATATGGCCGGTGATTCTGCTCAATAACGCTATTAGCGGCATCGAGAATAATTTGCGTACTTCGATAATTTTGTTCCAACGGTATGACTGTTGCGTCTGGGAAATTGTTTTCAAACTCAAGAATATTTCTTATGTCTGCTGCCCGAAATGCGTATATGGATTGATCCGGATCTCCTACAACACAAATATTTCGATGTTCTCTAGAAAGTTGAGTGATCAGTTTATTCTGAACTGGATTTGTATCTTGATATTCGTCAACGAGAACATATTTGAATTTATTCTGATACTCCAAGAGGGTTTCTTCACTGGTATCAAATAACTCAACAACGTTTGACAGAAGGTCATCGAAATCCATTGCATTATTCACACGTTTGAGTTGCTCATATGTTTGATAGACAGCCTCAAAATTTGGTGGGACTGGATTATGGAAATCTCTTAACTCTTCAATGAGTTCGAGTGGGTTCTTCGCTTCATTCTTCGCTCTAGAAATCAGCGACTGGTATGTGCCGGCCAGTTTCACATCAAGACCTACATCGAGGAGCGCTTCTTTTGTCAATGTTTTAGAATCCGCTTGATCATAAATATTGTAATTGCTGTCGTATCCAAGCAACGTAGCTTTTGAGCGCAGCATCCTCGCACATGCTGAATGAAATGTAGAAACCCACATATTTTCAGCCTTAGGCCCAACTAGACCAGCGACTCTTTCTTTCATCTCCCCTGCAGCTTTTTTTGTAAATGTGATTGCCAAAATTTGATAGGGGGAAATACTTTTTTCTGCAATCAAATACGCTATTCGGTGCGTCAATACCCGTGTTTTTCCGGATCCAGCACCTGCCAGAACAAGGAGAGGACCAACAGTATGTGTAACAGCATCCTTTTGCGATGGATTAAGACCGCTTGTTAATTCATGTGTAGCCACCCCGCCACATTACATGGAAGGTGTGCCTAATTGAGGCGCTTTGCTATTTTCCGGCTATCTTTCTAATGCGAATCAAAAGATACTTAACTGGAGATTGAAATGGTTCATAGCAAAGATAAAGAATTAGAAGTTGCGCTTGAATTATTCAATGCTGAACTCGAGAAGCAGAAAAGTAAAGAAAAAGAACTTGCAGTAGTTAAGAAAGCAGAAAAGCGAAAAGCAGAAGCGGTAAAAGCCTTACAAGAAGCTGAAAAAAATCCTAATCTCCCCAAAGAAGAGAAGGAAGCAGCTAAAGCAGTTTGGTTGAAAGCTGATGATGATTTGAAAAGGATTTTAGCTGGAGAAGAGCCACTAGCAGAGGAAGAAACCAAAGCAGAAGAACCAGCCAACGAAGACACTGAAGAACCACAAGCCGAAGAAGAAACCAAAGCAGAAGAACCAGCCAACGAAGACACTGAAGAACCACAAGCCGAAGAAGAAACCAANNCNGAAGAACCANNCANCGAAGACACTGAAGAACCACAAGCCGAAGAAGAGGCTAGTTAGGGTTCAAAATAACTGTTGTTTAAAATGGTTNATTANTTNCTNNTGNGCNATNAACGTNGGATGNTCNGGTGTNTCTCGAAATTCTGTAGTTAAAACCGAATGGGCGCTCTTCTGTATNCCATGNNNGTTTGAACTTGAACTATCTATCTCTATNCCAATGAATCCNTNNCCTAATTCATCTTTGAGTTTTNGAAAACGGGTTTCAGGCACAAGCGGGTCTTGTGTNAATCNCAAACCAAACACGCATAACTGCTCTTTNTGAACNCGNTCTTTCACTATTAAAAGNTCTTCTTTACTAAGTCCTANATTTTCTTTTCTTTTTTTACCTAAAGGCAANGGAAGGCTCGGTTGACTCATAACAGGNNCTTTCACTAGNGGATCTACNGCTAACGCTAAGGCGAANCCGCCAGTNAAACACATTCCAACNACTCCAACNCCTTCTCCTCCGCACCGTGNNACAGCTACNCCAACNAGTTTTCGTATCCANTTGGTTACTGGGGAACTTCTTCCCTCGCGCNAAGACAAGAAATTCTTTTGAAATACAGGCTCGTGTCATTGATTTCAGTGCGTAACCATTACTGAAAGGTTTACCNGGAGTTCCAAAAAGNTTAGGCATGGCNACCGTAAAACCATGAGCTGNGATTCTNCTNGCAAATTCNGCTACTTCAGGGGTAATACCAGGTATCTCGCTGAGAACAACGATGCAGGGACCAGTTCCTTTCCAGAAGACATCTTTCGTTNGGTTTTCNAAGNTNATNGTTTCAAGTGAGAAATCAGCCAANTCNTCTACGATATTTAAACTCATANTNCGAGAGTACTTGATTACAGAACTTTCGGAATCGCTTTGACTTCTTAGAACGAATAACATTNNNTNTGTTCGTAAANTCTTTTCAAAAGGGGNCATTTTGAANTTTTCAATGATCTTTGAATTTCAATGTGATGATGNTTCTCTTGAAGGTGAACGTGAAACGTTNNTGAANTGTGTTGANCAAGCAGTCTTTGCNGAAGAAAANGGTTTTGACCGAATCTGGGCTGTTGAACATCATGGGTTGAAACATTACGCNCATATGAGCGCCCCTGAAATTTTCCTTACCTGGGTTGCCGCAAAAACATCAACNATCCGCATNGGNCATGGAGTNGTATGNATGCCCTTCGGCTATAACCACCCTCTTCGTGTTGCTGAACGCGTAGCGATGCTCGATAGCCTCTCTGGNGGCAGATTNGACGTTGGAGCTGGCCGGGGTGCCACAGCNATGGAAATGTCTGGATTTGGNGTTGANCGNGANGATACGTACCCACAAGTAAANGAATCTCTTCANATTCTGAGCCAATGNTGGGAGAATGAGACGTTTGAGTGGAATGGNAGTATTTCTATTTCTGAACGCTCTGTNATNCCTNGACCNNTCCAACTNCCTCACCCACCNCTATTTATGGCATGTACGAAAGANGACACTGTGCGGCTNGCTGCAGANTATGGATTAGGGGCTTTGGTATTGGGTTTTTCGGGACCTTCACAAGTCGCCGAACTTCGGAAAATTTATGACAANGCAATTGCTTCCCGTTCGGATAGTGACTGTATTTCAAAAACNCCTACAAATTTTCTATCNGCGCTTTGNCCNACAATCGTTCTTGACNATGCTGAAGAAGCGTTTCAGATTGGTGCNAGNGGTCAGAAATTTTTTGCTGAATCTATACAGCATTGGAATATAGGAACACCNCTNCCTGAACCTGTNCCTAANGATGTAGATATTCGTGATGCTGTTAANGACGCTAAAGAACGCGTAGAAGCTTTTATGGTTGANGGGGGNCACCCTCTCCCNTCCGTNGTTGCNTCAACTGGTCCATTCAATATTGANCANGCCTATGGNGACCGGAATGACGCTATNCGATATGTCAANGAGTTGGAAAGTGCNGGTGCTGACGAAATTATGTGCATCATGCAGATGGGNGGNGTCCCTCATGAAGCTGCGATGGANACGATCCGCCAGTATGGCGAATATGTCATCCCTCTTTTTAGATAATGCCTAGTTGGTTAAATATCTGTAGGTGNCTACTAATCACATANTCGGCTTCGTCACCTTCTTCATTGTCTTCGCGACCTCCTGTATANCGAACAGTTGTCATACCTATTGACCTTGCACCGGCAACATCNGTTCGNTTTAGNTCACCNACATGAAAGCATNGCGATGGGTCAGAAATACCAAGNCCTTCTAGGGTTTCAGTAAATATTCTAGGATGTGGTTTATAAACGNGAATTTCATCTGANAANCCGAANAAATCAAACAATTCAAAAACCCCTAGGTCGNNNAGCCAATGACGGAGTTGGCTACTGGGAATAGTTCCAACATCNCANATTACAGCAAGTTTCAAACCGGCATCTTTGAGTTTCTGTAAAGTTTCCTTTGTTTCAGGGAGGAGATAGCGAGGTGTTTCTTCAGATGCAAGTAAATACGCTTGCAGCAGTTGGGTNTCAACTTCTGCATNAACAGCTATTGGTAGTTCTGCTACNGCAGTTGAAACAACACTTTCTAAATCTGTCTGAATATTTTTCCGCCAATTCGTNTCAAAGGTGTTCCANCCCGCAGCGAAAGCAGAATCAAGGTGATCTTGGGAGATTTCATATCCATTTTNNAGAAGAACTTCGGTCCAGAGAACNCTCCTCCTATCAATAGAGGTNGTTGTTTCAGCTACGAGCGTATTCCAGAAATCATACGTAGCTGCTTGAAATTNAATATCGGCCATTGATCTCTGAATATCTCNTCTACACGATCTGGACTGTACCGGAACCGGATTCTTGGATTGTTCCAATTTCGGTACATGTATGACCTGATTCATGAATGATTTGTGATGCTTTTTCTACTCCATCTGGAGAGAGTACAAGAATCATTCCAATTCCCATATTGAAGACTTTTTCCATTTCNGTTTGGGTTATTTGACCCATCTTCTGTATTTCTGTAAATATCTGNGGTGGNGACCATGATTCTCGGTTGATAAGCGCATCNACATTTTTNGGTAGCACCCGATTTAGGTTCCCGGGTATTCCTCCACCGGTGATATGAGCAATAGCTTTAATTTTTTGTTGNTCCATTATCTTGAGGATCGTTGGAGCNTAAATAATAGATGGTAAAAGTAGTTCNTCTTGNACACTTGTTTCAGCTCCATCCCATGCCGGATCCTCTAACTTCTTTTCACCAATTTCNAAATAAATTTTTCGTGCGAGAGAATATCCATTNCTACGCAATCCCGNTGAATGTATACCGATAATGANGTCTCCAGAAGTTACTTCTTCACCAGTGATCATTTCTTTTTTGTCAACTACCCCGACGCTGAATCCAACCAGTTCAAAATCTCCTGCGTTCATGAGTCCNGGATGTTCAGCCATCTCTCCNCCGATTAGCGCACATCCGGNTTCTTGACANCCTTCGCTTATTCCCTNCACAAGTAATTCAATTTGGGATGGCTCTAGTGTCCCAACGGAAATATAGTCAAGAAAATAAAGCGGTTCTGCACCAACACAAACAAGGTCATCAACACACATTGCGACAAGGTCCAAACCGATGGTGTCATATTTTTGAGCCATAACCGCAACTTGGGATTTTGTTCCTACCCCATCGGTAGATGACACGAGAACTGGATGATCACGACCTGTTTGCGATATATCAAACGCTCCACCGAAACCCCCAATATCGCTTAATACTTCTCTTCGGTGAGTAGCTCGTATAGCTGGCTGTATCCGTTTCACCGCTTCTTCTCCAGCAGCTATATCGACTCCAGCCGCTTCATACGTTTCCTTCTTGTTTGTTTCAGTCATCGGCTTTACCGGCAATTGTTGATGCAACTTCTACAGAGGGGATTTCATTTGGATTTATAAGTGGTGTTATTGATTCATCGTCATGATTTATCTCTAAGACTTGTTTTGAAAGATTGTCAGGTATCTCAACCGGGTATTCTCCTGTTAGACACGCAGAGCAAAATCCGGCATTACTTGTTCCAGTCGCTTCTATCAATCGGTCAAGGGTCAGATATGAAAGGGAGTCAACGTCTAAGTAGTCCTCTATTTCTTGGACTGTAAGGTTTGAAGCAAGAAGTTCTGATCTAGTTCCGGTATCCATTCCGTAAAAACATGGCCACCTGTATGGTGGTGACGAAATGCGCATATGAATTTCTTTAGCTCCAGCTTCTCTGAGCATACGAACCATTGCTTTGGTCGTTGTACCTCTAACTATTGAATCATCTACAACCACTAATCTATTTCCTTCAATGGTGTCCCGAAGCGGATTGAGTTTCATTCGTACTCCTAGTGAACGTAACTCTTGATTCGGAGCGATGAAAGTCCTGCCGATGTACCGGTTCTTTACAAGCCCTTGCGCATAGGGGATATTAATTTCTTTTGCGTATCCTTCTGCTGCTGGTATCCCGGATTCTGGGACTCCCATTACGACATCAGCATCAGCTGGTGCCTGTTGGGCTAGTAATTGTCCCATGCGAACTCTGGCATGGTGGACACTTTGGGTATACAGCTGCGTATCTGGTCTTGCGAAATACACAAATTCGAATATGCAAAGGTTGGGGTTTATCCGTTCTGTGGGAAATGGATGTATTGATCGGACTCCTGTCGCGCTAATGACCACCATCTCACCTGGATCTATTTCTCTAATAAAATGAGCTCCGATGATATCTAAAGCTGGTGTTTCGGAAGCTAGAACCCATCCATTTTCAAGCTTTCCCAGACATAAGGGTCGAAATCCATTTGGATCGCGTACTCCTATGATGTTAGCTTCATCCATGAGGACAAATGAAAATGCGCCTTCTAGTTTTGGAAGGACTTGAACCAAGGATCTTTCAAGTTCTCTCCCATCAGAAGAGTACTGGTTTGATGTTCTACTTATGCATTGTCCTATTAGTTCGGCGACGAGGTCACTATCGCTAGTCACAGTTCCAGGCAGCATGCCAGCTTCATGTGCCAATTCTTCAGTGTTTGTTAAATTCCCGTTGTGACCTAACGCAAATTCTCGCTGGGCTATTCCCCGATACACGGGTTGGGCGTTTCTCCATGAACTTGAGCCGGTAGTGCTATAGCGTGTCTGCCCAATACCAAGGTGTCCTTCTAATCCAGCCAGTGTCCTATCGTTAAAGACGTTTGAAACTAATCCCATATCTTTGACCACTGTGATGGTCTCACCATTACTTGTGGCTATTCCTGCAGATTCTTGGCCTCTATGTTGAAGCGCATAAAGGCTGAGGTAGTTCATGTGGGAAACAGCTTGACCAGGAGCGTAGATTCCAACAACACCACATGCTTCACGTGGCGAATCACTAGTAAAGTTATTGTCGTCCACCGCCACTCTGGAATTCTTTCAGATTATTGACCGGTTAGTAATGATGGCTTGCAATAGGTTTGATTTAGTCATTGATGGGTTTGGCATATTTTGAAAGAAGGGGTTCAATGGAATGACTGTGCTGTTATCAATTAAGATGATAATTAGGTAAGTGAATGGGGAACCTGAGGAAATGAAACTATGACAACTTCTGAGCATGTTGATTTAAATAATTACGATCCAATGGATCGCGAAGTCCAACAATGCCCTTTTGATCATTATGCGGCGCTTCGAGATCATGGGCCTTTGTTTTTTCATGAGCAGTCGAACATGTTCTTTGCTTCAAGGTTGGATGTAGTAAACGAAATCCTTCGTGACACTGAAACTTTTTCTTCTCGGATGGCGAGTACATCAGCGAAGCCAGATCCTGAGACTTTGAAAGCTATTGCTGAGATACAAAGTCAGGGTTTCCCGCGTCGAGAAACAATGCTTACAATTGATCCCCCGTACCATACCCGTTATCGGAAACTTGTTTCAAGAACATTTTCTGCCCGACGAATAGCAAGCCTTGAAGATTCCATCAGGAAAATCGCAGTAGATCTAATTGAAGCTTTTCCTGATAAGGGAACTGTTGATTTCCATAATGACTTTGCTGTAGCGTTCCCAGTTCGCGTAATTCATGATGCTCTGAATATGGCGCCGGAGGTTGAGGACAAGGTACGGGGTTGGTCAGATGCTGCAACCGCAGCTATCGGTAATAAGTTGTCCCATGAAGAATGGATCAGCGCTATTACTGAGCAAATGAAAAATCAACAATATTGGCACTCAGAATATGAGCAGCGTTTAGAAAATCCTCAGGATGATGTTATGTCTGGACTGGCTCATGCTGATTTCGCTGACCCTGATTTACCTGAAGGAGAAACAAGGAAACTTGATTTTTCAGAGATCTACAGCATTATTCAGCAATTGATGGTTGCTGGTAATGAGACAACAACAAAATTTCTTGATGAGACCATGCGAATTCTCATTGATGAGCCGAAATGGTGGCACGCTCTGGAAGAAGATCCCGAAAACAACATCTACGGCGTTGTTGAGGAAGGTCTAAGAATGTCTTCACCTAATCAGGGTTTGTT
Source organism: Acidimicrobiaceae bacterium (assembly GCA_002709645.1). GTDB lineage: Bacteria > Actinomycetota > Acidimicrobiia > Acidimicrobiales > UBA8592 > UBA8592. Next base: position 20,348 of record PAQG01000005.1, on the reverse strand, counting down.
TCGCATAGTGACTCAAGATACTGAAGTACAGGGGATACCTGTTCCAGAAGGCTCACGGATTTGGGTCATGTTTGGAGCAGCGAACAGAGATGAAAGAACATTTAGTGACTCAGAATCTTTTAATCCAAACCGTGAAAATATGAAAGAGCATATCGCTTTCGGTAAAGGCCATCATTTCTGCATTGGGGCTCCTTTGTCACGCCTTGAAGGAAAGGTAGCTTTTGAAGAGTTGGTAAAGAGGATAAAACTCCCAGCATTCTCAGAAAGCAACACATTTGAATATGAATCCAGTTATGTTCTTCGAGGTTTAGCTGGGCTGGAACTTGAAGTTGAAAAAAGGTAGTACTTAACCTTGAGTAGTCCCCCCCTCAAAAGCTAAGGGTAGGTGACTTTTCCACTTATTTTTCATGCTCTGAAGTTCTAGGTCAAGTAAACCCTTGATTGAGAAACGGTCTCCATGTGCAAGTCCTATACGCGCTTTTGGAACTTCTGCAGCGGTAAGAATCTCTTCAACATTAGCTAATTCATCAGGGTTAACTGCAAGAACGACCCTTGAGGAGGATTCTGAGAATAATGCTTCATGAGATGGAATTCGGGCAAGAGAACAGCCGACCCCTGAAGCAATTGCCATTTCCGCTATTGCGACCCCTAACCCCCCGACAGATACATCGTGAACTGCGGTAACTAACCTTTTCTGAACAAGTTCACGTGTGATCGCGCAGATTTTTTTATGAAGATCGTAATCAAGTTCGTACAAAATTCCTTTGCGATGCCCTTGCGCAAATGCCCATGCGCTGCCCGAAAGCCCTTCTGGTTCAGGGCCAATCACTATTAATCGATCGCCTTCTGCCCATTTCTGTCCAGGCGGTGGATAATCAAGATTATCTATAACTCCTATAACACCGACAATAGGTGTCGGATCTATGTTCATTCCTTGGCTTTCGTTATAAAGACTGACGTTGCCTCCCACAACAGGTAAGTCAAATTCCCCACATGCTTCAGACATGCCGTCAACTGCTTCACTTAGTTGCCACATGACCGTTGGATTTTCCGGATTTCCAAAATTCAGGCAATTTACTAGTGCCCGGGGTTCAGCACCTACACAAGCAAGGTTGAGAACCGCTTCAGCGACACTCATTGCAGTACCTACTCGAGGATTGATAGCGCACCATCTATGGTTTCCATCGGTTGTAACAGCTAAGCCTCGGCCTGTTTCTCGACCAGTTACTGGATCTTTAAGCCGGAGAACTGCTGCATCACCACCAGGCCCAACAACGGTATTGAGGAAAAGCTGCGAGTCATATTGTGATGTAACCCATTCAAGGTCTGATAAAAGATTTACCAAATCCTCTCCAATATCATCTGGTCTCGGTAACTGTTCCGCTGTGTCTTCTTGAAAGAGCTTTAAGTTATCTGGAGGTGCTAGTGGTCTCTCGTAGAGAGGTGCATCTTCATGAAGGGAAATTGCTGGAACTTCTCCCAAGACAGTTCCGTTCAATCCATCCATTATTCGAAGAAGCCCGCCTTCAGTGACCTTACCTACGACTGATGATCTTATTTCCCATTTTTTACTAATCTCAGTTACTTGTTCAAGATTGTCTGGTGTGACTATGGCAAGCATTCTCTCCTGTGATTCACTGGTCATAATCTCATAAGGATGCATACCAAACTCTCTTTGTGGAACTGCTGAAACATCAAAATCCATTCCAACACCTCCACGTGATGCTGTTTCAGAAGCAGCGCAGGACAGTCCTGCTCCACCAAGATCTTGTATACCTACAACAAGTCCTGCATCTAATAATTCAAGGCAACATTCAATAAGACGTTTCTCTTCAAATGGGTCCCCTATTTGAACGCTTGGCCGTTTATCAGCATCTTCTTCATCGTCCCCGAAACCTGCAGAAGCGAGTACGCTCACACCACCTATACCATCCCTACCAGTTGTAGCCCCTAGAAGAACTGCTAAGTTACCGATGCCAGATGCTTGCCCAAGCACAAGACGATCCTTAGGGAGTATCCCTAAACACAAAACATTTACCAAAGGATTCCCTATGTATGTTTGATCAAACACTATTTCTCCACCAATGTTAGGAACTCCAACAGAGTTCCCATAACCGGAAATACCACTGACTACCCCTTCAGCTACCCATTTGCTTCTAGCATCTTCAAGTGGTCCAAATCGTAACGGGTCCATAATCGCAATTGGTCGAGCACCCATTGTGAAGATATCGCGAATTATTCCACCGACACCAGTCGCTGCACCCTGATAAGGCTCAATATAACTCGGATGGTTGTGGCTTTCTATCCGAATTGCTATCGCTATGTCATCGCCAACATCTATAACTCCAGCGTTTTCGCCTGGCCCAACGAGTACATGTTCACCCTCTGTAGGGAGTCTTTTCAAATGCACTCTTGATGATTTGTATGAGCAGTGTTCACTCCACATAACTGAATACATTGCTAATTCAAGATGGTTTGGTTCTCTTCCCAGAATCTCAATGATCTTTTCAAGTTCTGCGTCGGTAAGCCCTAATGTTCGATGAAGTGGTTCCGTCATCGTTCCTCAATTGGAATTGATATATGAGAGCTGATTAAGTAACGATGCGTGAATATTACCTTTCGGTTTTCATAGACGATGCAGTTATCCATTGGCACTCTCTAAGAAACTTTGGAGTAACGGTATACCGTCTGTGCTCCCTAGAAGATCATGGCATGCGCGTTCAGGGTGTGGCATTAATCCGACAACGTTCCGCTCCTTGTTGCATATTCCAGCGATGTTACCCATTGAACCATTCGGGTTATCTTTATAGGTCAGGAGAATTCTGTCATTATTTTTTAAATCATTCAGTGTGTCCTCACTGCACGTATAGTTTCCTTCAAAATGATTAATAGGGATTTTGAGCTCAACCCCTATTTGTGTCTTTGATGTAAGAATTGAATTTGTTGATTCAACTTGTAAATTAACGGTTTTGCAGAGAAATTTAAGTCCAATATTTTTTTGTAGAGCTCCCGGTAGAAGCCCTACTTCGGTTAATATTTGAAACCCGTTGCATATACCTACGACAGGACCGCCCTTCTCTGCAAAATCAACAATGGATTCCATAGCTGGAGAGAACCGTGCGATTGCACCTGGTCTTAGATAATCACCATGTGCGAATCCTCCGGGAATAATCACACCATCTACATCTCCAATCTCTGGAGATCCGTGCCAAAGTAGAAGTGCTTCTGCCCCAAGATCTTTGACTACTTCAACAGCATCCTGTTCGCAATTAGAGCCTGGGAAAACAACGACTCCGATGGTGGGGTTCACTCGACACCTTGAATGGTGATGGAAGCATCTTCAATAACTGGGTTCGTTAAAAAGCGATCACAAAGCTCCTGAACTATTGCGTTAGCTGTTTCCTCATTGTCCGACTCAAGGGTGAATCGTATGCTCTTCCCTACTCGAACATTACTGACTCCTTGAAATCCGAGTTTTGGGGTCGCATTCTCTATTGTTGATCCTTGAGGGTCTGCTATTCCCTCTCTAAGTCGTACTTCCACGCAGGCTTCGTATTGCATTCCTCAATGCTGCCACAACCGGAGGTACGAGGTGAGTATCTACCTATCAGTTTCAATGATTAAGTTCCTAGGTAGTCACGGACTCGATTTTGTAAATGTCTTACACGGATCTCTTGATAGTTCCCTAGAGTTTGCCCACGTTTGAAACTTGATTTAAATCCACGGGTTTGTGCAGCTAAATTTGCGGTGTCTTGGTCATAGATTCTGCCAAGAGGGCCGACACCTTCAACTGTTGAGTAGCTTACATCTACATCGAGGTGGATAACTTCTGGTGGATCTGGGGCTTTCCCGTCACTGGGTCTCGGGCGCATGAAAATCAGGTCAAAGTAGCAATAATCTGGGCTTTCGGGGTCAGGTCTAAACCGGTAGACCATAGGCAGAGATAGACCAGGGAAGAAAAATGCATTGGGGAAAAGAAAATATTCAATAGAGTCAAGTGTTAAGGATTCACTTAACTGTGTGAAGTCATGCCCGTACTCTTTTCCCATTTGTTCTTGAACAAATTTTGCATAATAATCTCGTGCTCGTACTCCTTCAGGAAGGTTAAATTCTCCGTCTCCAAACATTCTTCCACTTAAATGTGCGAGAATTTCATCTTCCGTACGTGGGTTTTCGCGTAGCGGACTATTTAAACCTCTGGTATGGATAAAGCGAGAGACGTTGTCACCAAAAACGTCATATTGCGTGGTGACTTCATCTCCGAGTTGCCCTGTTGAGTGGGTTTCGCGTACATGATATGCCTCAATGAATGCTTCTGCTCCAGCTTTCCAATTACATGGAAGATGTTTACGAATATGTGTCTCTATATATCTGTCAGAAAGACCCCAGTCTTTCCAATGCTCAGGGAGTACCCCCAGAAATTTATGTAACGGTTCAGCATCTTGATCGAAGTTAACGAAAATAAAACCTTCCCATACGTCCAATTTCATTTCAGGAAGTTGATGGGATTCCTGAGAAACATGAGGGAAGTCCCATGATCCTGGGAGGTCAACAAGTTGTCCTTCTAATGACCAAGTCCAACCATGAAATGGGCAGCGGAGTTCCTTACTAAACCCGCAGGTTCCCGGTTGTTTAAGTTGCGTTCCACGATGCATACAGGCGTTGTAATAGGCTTTTATAGAACCATCGTTTGTTCTAACAATTAACGATGACCAATCACCAATGTCATAAACAAAGTAATCTCCGGGTTCAGGAATGTGATCAACATGACACGCCCATTGCCAGACCTTGGACCATAGGAGTTCATATTCTGCCGATGCAAAATCTGGCGAAATGTAGCTTTCATATGGTATGTCGTCATCTCCTAGAAACTCATAAGATTCATCTAATAATGGTGCTGGTGGTGGAGTGGGGTCTGCAAGTAACTCGTCGCGCAGGGAAGGTCCTTCTTGACGTGCTTCCCCCGGTTTCAATGAATCCTGCTTTTCCATTACTCCCTATCATAAATCCTCTTAGGGCATATGTGTCTAGTTCCTTTGTGAGAAGTTACAGAAATTGTTATGAGATAAAAGATTCAACCGGGCCAATTATCCAGATTCTTGTTACTTATAAGTTCATAGCCTTCTCGGTATCTTTGTGAACTGGCTGTAATGACGTCGGAAGGTAATTCTGGTGGAGGAGGAGATTTATCCCAATCAAGACCGTCGAGGAAGTCGCGGACAGGTTGTTTATCAAAGGAAGGTGGAGTTGTCCCTGGTGTCCATTCATCAAGTGGCCAAAAGCGTGATGAGTCCGGTGTCAGAATTTCATCAGCTACAACAAGTGTCCCTTCTACGAAACCCATTTCGAATTTGGTATCAGCAATAATGATTCCACGTCCCAATGCATATTCCGAACCTCTTGTGTAAAGTTCTAATGCTTTTTCTCTAGCCATTTCTGCGACTTCATCGCCAACTATTTCTGCTGCCTGTGTAAAAGAAATGTTCTCATCATGGAGTCCATCTTGAGCTTTGGTAGATGGGGTGAAAACAGGTTCAGGCAATTTTTCTGACTCGAGTATGTTCTCTGGAAGTTCTGTTCCGTGCATCGTTCCGTGCTTTTTATATTCTTTCCAAGCGGAGCCTGTTATATAGCCGCGAACAATACATTCAATGGGAAGCATCTCAACTTTTCTTACAAGCATTGATCTTCCCTCAATCTCTGGAACTTGAGCTTGTTGTGGGAAGTCGGAAAGATCTGTAGAAATTAAGTGCGATTCCATAGAGCCTGATAAGTACTCAAACCAGAAAGTTGACATTGCCATGAGGACTCTTCCTTTATCAGGGACTGGTTGATCCATAACAACATCAAAAGCTGAAATACGGTCGCTGGTCACCATGAGGTACTGGTCGTTACCAGCTTCATAGATATCCCGGACTTTTCCTGAATAGACATGGGGTAGGTTTAGTTGATAGGCGGGTTCTCTACTCATACATGTTCTCTTAAATTATCGGTTCAGGGTCATACTCTAAAGCTTGTGGGAAAAGAGTTTGAAGGTCTTGTATGCGAAGCGCTACTTGTTTGATTTGTTGACTGGCTAATCCGGTTGACCTTTCATTTATAACTTCAGTGAGTTCTTCTTCAGTGAGTGGGAAGCGTTCATCATTTCCTAATTGACTAATAAGAGGATTTTCGCCTTTATCTTCATTGCGTAGCGTAAGAGCTGCTTTGACAGCATGTTCTTTTATGATTTCATGAGCTTCTTCTCTTCCCATTCCATTTGCAACCGCTGCGGCTAGGATCTTTGTTGTACTAAGAAATGGAAGAAAATGGTTAAGTTCACGTTCAATGACAGGTGGATAGATTCCAAAATCTTTGAGGATTGTCAGAAATGTCTGGAGTAAGCCATCCATGGCGAGAAATGCGTCAGGAAGAGCAACTCTTCGTACGACGGAGCAACTAACGTCACCTTCATTCCATTGGTCTCCTGCGAGGTCAGTAACCATGGATAAATATCCTTTTAAGACATGTGATAGTCCACCGATACGTTCGCATGATCTCATATTCATTTTGTGAGGCATAGCTGAAGAACCAACTTGTCCTTCTTGGAACCCTTCAGTTGCTAAGTCATGCCCAGCCATTAAACGTAGTGTTTTCGCAAGATTGGATGGACCGCTTGCAAGTTGCACGAGCGCGCTGATGACACTGAAATCTATTGAGCGTGGGTACACCTGGCCGACACTTTCGAGAGTGGCAGTGAATCCTAAATGTTTAGCGATACGTTGCTCAAATTCTGTTACCTGATTTGGGTTTCCTAGTAATTCAAGTAAATCTTGTTGCGTTCCTACTGGGCCCTTTATTCCTCGTAAAGGATAGGTTCGCAACGTATGTGTTAGTCCTTCAAACGCTAAAAGCATTTCTTCAGCGGTATTGGCAAAACGCTTACCCACAGTGGTGACTTGCGCCGCGACATTATGTGTTCTTCCCGTTATAGGAGTTTCGCTATATTCTTCAGCTAGTACTGCTAGTTGTGAAAGCGCTGCGACAGTTTGAGTTTGTATGATTTCTATACTTTGTCGAATCTGAAGTTGTTCAATGTTTTCTGTTAGGTCTCGTGATGTCATACCTTTATGGATATGTTCATATCCTGCTAGGTCGCAGAATTCTTCTATCCGAGCTTTAACGTCGTGTTTGACTATCGTTTCTCTTTCACGTATTGATTCCAGGTCAATATCGTTTTTCGTTCTTTGGTAAGCAGCAATTACTTCTTCAGATATATCTGATCCGAGGTCGCGTTGGGTTTGTAGTACTGCTATCCAAAGTTCCCGTTCAAGTAGCACTTTATTTTCAGATGACCAGATGCTGACCATCGCATTACTGGCGTACCGGTCAGCTAGGACGTTCGGCAGACTCATTTTGTCGCCATTTCGCTTTTGTAAGCAGCTAATTTATCTGCGATTTCTTTATTTTCTATACCTAACATTTGTAGAACAAGCAGCGCAGCATTTTGTGATCCATCAATTGCAACTGTCGCAACAGGTACACCTTTAGGCATTTGTACAGTTGCGTATAAGGCATCTTGCCCATTTAAAGCCCCACCTGATAGGGGGACACCCACAACGGGTAGAGTTGTGTGTGCTGCGACGACCCCCGCTAAATGCGCTGCCATTCCTGCTCCACAGATAAAAGCTACAAATCCATTTTCTCTGGCTGTTGTTACGAGTTTAACTACTTGGTCTGGATTCCGATGAGCAGAAAGAACCCGCCATTCGTAGTCAATTTCAAATTCCTCTAGGGTTTCTTTCGCTTTGACCATTTTAGACTCATCGGATTTTGACCCCATTAAAATCCCAACTTTCATGTGATGCTCCCTTTCTTTGGTCGAATTTTTAGACTTGTTTCTTCCATACTAGATATTTCATTGACCTGCTCCAGCGATGTCTTTACGTTTATAGAGACCTTCCCAGCTTATTTTCTCCGCACCTGCATACGCTATTTCTTTTGCTCTCACATGTGTAGACCCTTTGCCAGTTACAGCGATTACTCTTCCCCCATTAGTTATGAGCTCATTATGTTCATTTGTCGCTACACCAGCACAGAACACCTCTTCTATACCGGAAATGTTTCTGGCTTCTTCAATTCCTGTTATTATCTTTCCTGTTTGTGGTGCCTGTGGGTAACCTTCCGATGCGCAAACAACAGTGACCAACACTTCTTTGATAAATTCTGGGGTTGTTTGGAGATCTCCGGAAGCTGCTTCAAACAAAAGTTCAAATAAGCTTGTTTTGATGCGGGGCAGAACAACTTGGGCTTCTGGATCTCCGAAACGAACATTGTATTCGAGTATTTTGGGCCCATTTTTTGTGTGCATGATTCCTGCATAGAGAACACCTCTGTAATCAATTCCCCTTTGGATAAGTGTTCGTAAAGTCGGTTGGATAGCTTCTTTCATTATTTTCTGAACAAATTTTTCTGATACGCCAGGAACAGGTGAGTATGCTCCCATCCCACCCGTATTTGGACCTTCATCATTATCTAGGAGTCTTTTATAATCTTGGGCTGGACTAAGGGCAACTGCTTTCTCTCCATCACATATAGCGAGGATTGAAATTTCATTTCCACTCATACCCTCTTCAATAACTATTTTTTTACCTGCGTTTCCAAATGCTTCACCCGAAAGATAGTTACGAATCGCAGATTCGGCTTCTTGTAATGAATGCGTTACAAGTACCCCTTTCCCAGCTGCAAGTCCATCTGTTTTAATGACATACGGAAGTGGCATTTCTCTTAAGAAAGCAATTGCAGGTTCCTCTTCGGTAAATGTTCCATGTTTTGCTGTAGGGACGTTGGCTTCTACGAGTAAATCTTTCATCCACGCTTTAGAACCCTCTAGTTGTGCTCCGTCGGCTCCAGGTCCAAAAACAAGTTTTCCTTGCGCTCGGAGTTTGTCAGCAATGCCAGCCACCAAGGGTGCTTCTGGGCCTATGACGAAAAGGTCCGCATCTATTTCAAGTGGTGAAATGTTCTTTGAATTTGGGATCCCTGGGTTTCCAGGAGTGACAATTACATCACTATCGCGTTTAAGTACATGGGATAAAGCATGTTCTCGTCCGCCCGATCCAACAACAACACTTTTCATTTCATTTTACCTTGGGTATTAATTAGAAGAAATGCTCGTTGTTTCAGCGGTAGTAAATTACCTCTCACGACTGCCAGTTAACGTATTGATTTCGCCCTGGGCCAACTCCGATGAGTGAGACTGGGATTCCACAGTATTTTTCAATTGCTACCACATAGTCTTTCGCTGCTTGTGGAAGATCAGAGGGGTTCGTGATTTCGGAAATATCTGTTTGCCATCCTGGCATTTCTTCATAAATAGGAACTGCCTTGTGAAAATCGGTTTGATGGTAGGGCATCTTCTCTACTCGTTGACCGTCTATCTCATATGCGACGCAAATTTTAACTGTTTCCAATGCGTCCATTACATCAAGTTTCGTTAACGCTATCTCTGTCAAAGAATTGAGCCGACCAGCGTGGCGAAGCATTACAGAATCAAACCAGCCTGTACGTCGTCGTCGACCAGTATTGGTCCCGTATTCGTGCCCTACGTTCACGAAATGATCTGCAACATCATCAAAGAGTTCAGCTGGGAAAGGTCCAGATCCAACTCGTGTTGTATATGCTTTCGCTATTCCAACGATTCTTTCTAAATGGCGCGGTCCCACTCCAGCTCCGGCGCAAGCACCTCCAGCTATCGGATTTGATGATGTAACAAATGGATATGTTCCATGGTCAAGATCTAGGAATGTAGCTTGTGCGCCTTCAAAAAGTACGTTCTGTTCTGCTTCTAGAGCGTTATGGATGAGGTCAATAGTGTCAGAGATGTAGGGTTTCACTCTTGGAAGGTACTCGTCTAGAAAAATACCACTCAGCGATTCAAGTTCGGGGGCGAGTCGATTATATACTTTCGCTAATAGTGGTCCTTTTTCATGCAGAGAGACATTGAGTTTTTCATTGAATATTTTGGGATCAAGAAGATCCTGCACTCTTATACCAACTCTAAAAGCTTTATCGGCATATGCCGGCCCTATGCCTCGTTTTGTCGTTCCGAGCTTATTTGCTCCGAGGTGGCGTTCAAAAACTACATCGAGTTCCTGATGGTATGGGAAAATTAAGTGAGCGTTGCCACTTAATTTAAGGCGTTCGCAACTAACTCCTTTGGTTTCGAGCATGTCAATTTCTTTAATCAACACACCCAGATCAACAACAACCCCATTCCCGATGACAGGTGTTATGTGCTCGTAGAGCACACCGCTTGGGATAAGTTGGAGAGCCGTAGTTTCTCCATTGACGACAAGGGTATGGCCTGCGTTATGACCGCCCTGGTAGCGGACAACCATCTGCATTTCCTTGGCGAAAAGGTCGGTAAATTTTCCCTTACCTTCGTCGCCCCACTGGGTACCTACGACAACGGTCGATGGCACAGGCGGTCTCCTTCTGTTGACTCCGCTTACCAAACCACTGTACGTCATTTAGTGGTAGATGTGTCTAACTTTTAACGAAGAATTCCTAAATTATTTAGGAATTCTTCGTGGAGGGTTTACCCTCCGTATGAACCTCCTTGCCCTTCGTAATCAAAGATTTCACTAACTGGCGTGAAGGTAAGTTCCCCGTTTATTACCTGTACTTCTTGTAATTGGGCGCCCTCAGTTACATATGCATCGTTCGTTCCATCTAGCTGTATTGTCTCAACGAAATTATTTCCATTGGTTGTGTCAAGATTCCAGGTGGCTTTCATGACATTGACACGATTGACACCTCCGGGAAGTTCATTGGCTGCTCTGAGAATATCGACTACTACCTGAGCGAAGAAAACACCGCCAGAGTAGGATCCGTCAGCGCATGTAACACCGCCGTATTCTGCTAAGACTTGTTCGGTTAGTTGGATCGCAGGATCGTCATTAAAACGAGGATCTCCGCAAACCTTGCTGGAGTTAGCGATTCTTACCCCTGCTCCTTCAGCTTGAAGTAGTGCTGCGGCATCCTTCACTGGAGTGAAGAATGCGGGAAGGTTGTTACATGTATAGGACATATAAAACCTTGGTCGCCATGGTGTGGCTGCCATTACGCCAACACTTTGTGGGCAGAATGCTGCTGTTGTTCCAGCAACAAATACTTCTGCTCCTGAAGACGCAAGTGTTGTCATTTCTGCAGTGACATCGGGAGCTGCAGGGTCATGAAGGGCTTCAGCAACAACTTCAATACCTGAACATGCCTGTAAGGTCTGTTGATATGTCTTTCCAAAGTCGTTGTTCATGAATAGTCCGGCAACAGTTGCTCCTTCACCGAATTCTTCAACAATTGCTTCACACCAGATGTTGGTTTCCGTTACATAGTTGAGGATGTTCCCCACGGTCCATGGGTAATTTGCTGGATCTCCCCAGAATGGGAAGCCAGATAAGTTTAATAGTTGCGGAACGCAGGCCTCATCAGTTATTGGTCTGATTGCATAATTATTCGGTGTTCCGATAACCCCAACGAAACCGAGTATATTTTCCGTTTCGAGCATTTCTTGCACATTTGCAACGGTTCTTCCAGCTTCATAGGCATCATCTTTTGCGATGAGTACAAGATTTTTTCCATCAATGGGGTCTGTGGCATTGATGTAGTCAAAATAGAACTGCATTCCTGACGCAATTGTTCCAAACGCCGCTAATTGTCCTGATTGTGGCAATGATGTTCCCATCCGTATTTCGGTGTCTGTGACTCCTTCCTGAGGGTCCCAGTCATCTGGGCAAGCAGCTAAGTTAAGGGTTGTTCCATCTGCGATAAACCCAATAGATGGGTCAATGTATTCATTGGTATATATGTCGGCTGTGGTTATCCCACCCGTGTCTATACCAGCGTCGGACATAATATCAATGACACTTTGGACTCGCGCCTCTTCCATATCCCCAACTGTGTTATTAGGCCCGTTTCCAACCAATCCGAGTTGTTTCTGCTTGGTAACAGAGAAATCAGCCAATCCCTGGCTGTAAACCCAGAAACTGCCAAATGTTTCAACCGCGTCAATGATAATTCCGTTAGCGGTATCAGGATTCGTAACGAAGCTCACAGTTGCGCGCTGAATTACTGGAACAAGGGCTTTTAGACATTCATCAAGTGCAACCTTTTCTGAGGATCGGATGGCTATTGTCTGCGAGTACACGGGGAATCCAGCATCGTGAAGAAGTTGGAACTTCACAGGCTTACCCCATTCAGTGAACACGGTTTCGTAATCGTAAGGTTCAGCTGATGCGAAACCCTGCTGGGCGATGGATCCACCATTCGCGATGAAGTTCGCAGGAGATCCATCGTATGAGGGGTCAACCTGTCCAGCATCCCAAATTCCTTGAGCAATGAATACTTCGGCAAAGACGCCGCCACCAAACACACTGATGGTCACACCTTCTGTCCCAAGGTCAGCAAGAGTATTAACATTGGGGTAGGTCGCAGGATCCCACATGACCATCTGTGGATTCTTCTCCAACGGTGCTACAACCGAGAGCAGTGGCGCACTTTCAAAGAAGGTTACCTGCGCTTCAGTATTTGCGTAACCGAATGTGATGCTGTCATCGGTATACATGTAACTCGCCACAGGAGAGAACCCTATAGCGGGACCACCTGTCCGAACTTCAAGACCGATACCAGTATCAGTTCCACCATTATGCAACGTTCCAGAGACAATCAAATTTTCAGAATCTATTGAGTAATCTCCACTTCCGAAGAGTTCATACATCGCTCCGTGCTCCGACTCTGGAAACCAGTCAGTCTGGATAACTATCGGGTCAGGACAAGCTGCTAGATCTGCAGAACTAGCTTCCTCTTCGGAACTTTCGCTACCAGTGCTAGAGCTTTCACTAGAACTTTCACTAGAACTTTCACTAGCATTTCCACTGCTTGAAACATCATCGTCGCCTCCACAGCCCGCAGCTACAAGGCAAAGAACGCTAGAAATGCATAGAAATTTGATTAATAGTTTTTTCATGGTTTCCCCCAACTTTGATATACGAAACTTACTAACTAGATAAAGCTCCTGCAACCGTTTTTTTAACTATTCGTGAGTTTGCTCTGTGTTTGAATTGTTATGAACCGGTTTTTCAGCTTCTTTGCTGCTGTAGAAATCCCTCCGGGCATAAACAAAGTTAGAACGATGAGGAGAAGACCGAGAATTAGTGAACCTGTTGGGCCCTGTAACCATCGTTGTGGGACAAATGAAATTGATTGCGTTGAAGAGGCCCAATCCGGAATGAGGGCATAGACCAGTCCGCCGACTACAGCTCCGGAAAGCGTCCCTACTCCTCCTACGACTAGGCCAACAATTAAGTAAATAGCTACTAGGGAACTGAAATCATCAGGTGAAGCTATTCCGACTTCAGCGACATAGATCATTCCTCCTATTCCTCCTAAGGCAGATGCGATACCAAATGAAATTGTCTTTGTCATTGCTAGGTTTACCCCTGATACGGCGGCACTTGTTTCATTGTCTCGAACTGCACGCATCGCTCTGCCTGGTTTGCTCTTTATGAGGTTTGCGATAAGCCAAAAACAAATAGCTGCTACTAGGGAAAAGAGGATGAATTTCCACATGCGTGCCTCTTCCCTGTTTGAAAGAGGCCCATCACCAAAGTACCCGCCCAAGAGAGGGATTTTTTGAAGTGCTTGCGCTATTCCATCTAATGGCAGCCATGAAGGTGGAGCGAATTTGTATTGACTTCCCGTTATTTTATTGGTAGTTAGTTTTCCCCCAGCTCCACCCGTGTATTTATAGAGGCTGTCTAATTTGACAATTGTTGGAAACAGGGCAGCGAGTCCAAGAGTAAGTAACGCTAGGTAAAGGCCGCGGATTCGTAATGCTGGTAAACCAAGGATCATACCGATTAGGAAGCAACTGGGTATGACTATCACAAGTGTCAGTAGGAAAGGCCAAGAGTAATCTGCGACTAGCCATGCTGAGATATATGCTCCCGTTCCAAAGAAGAAGCTCTGCCCAAGGGCGATTTGTCCCGTGTAACCGACAACGACTTGGAGGCCGAGAATAGCCACTGAGTAGGCAATTGCTTTATTGAGGCGTATGAGTGACAAGTTGTATTTATTGGAACCTATTGCAATTGAGCCGACGTCAACGTAGGCGAACGCTATTAGTAAGAAAAAAAGCACCAGTGAAACCCACATGAGTATCCTAAGATTTTGGTATTGAGCAGTACCTCTTGTAAGCGTAATTTTTGGCGCCATAATTATGCCTTTAGACCCTTTCCACTGTTTTGGTTCCAAGGAATCCGGATGGGCGGAATGTGAGAACAATCAGAAGTACAACAACAGCTGCGGCAAGTGTCATTTCGTTCGGAATGAACGGGATGTATTGAACGACAACGCTTTGGACGAAACCAATAGTCAAACCCCCGATGAGGGCGCCCCATAGACTATCTAAACCACCTAATGCTGCAGCCGTTATAGAAAAGATGAGTGCGCGAAGCATTATTGTGGGTTCTATTTGTAAGACAGGGTTAGCCGCGTAGATTGAAGCCCCAAGAGTTCCCGCTGCAGCAGCTAATGCCCAGCCAAATTGCAAAGTTTTGCCTATTTTTATGCCACACAACCTACTTGATTCTAAATTTGAGGAAACTGCTCTGAAAGCCAATCCAATCTTTGTCTTGGTAAGAAGGGTTTGGAGAATAAATAGAACCAGTAAGCAACTTCCAAAAGCGAAGATTGAATACCAGCTCAATCGAGCATCACCGATCGTTACCGCTTTCCCTGATGGAAATAGTTGAGGAAATGAAAGTGGGTCAAATCTCCAGACGATAGCTGCGACAGCATTGATGACAAGAAATAAGCCAAGAGTAATGATTACAAGTGGAAGGTGGTCTGCAGGGTCAAATTTTCTGATAAAAGTACGTTCTAAGCAAGCTGCAAGGATTCCTGAAAAAATCATTCCGATAACGACAGCACCCCACATGGGGATTCCCCATTTCCATAGCTGCAGTACAATAAATGCTCCGAGCATTGCTTGTTCTCCCTGGGCAAAATTTATGAGGGTTGTTGCTTTGAAGATAAGGACCATAGCTACGGCTATCAATGCATATGTTGATCCGTTGGTGAGTGCATCGAAAAGTCTTTGAAGAAACAGGTCCATTTCAGCCTCCCAAGTATGCCTTTCGTATAGCGTCATCGTTCACGAGGAGGTTTGCCTCGCCCTCAACTGCGATTTCGCCAGATTCCAGTACGTACCCTCTATCAGCCATCGCTAGAGCTATCTGAGCGTTCTGCTCAACAATGAGCATCGTTGTCCCTAGGTCTTGGTTCATTGTTTTAAATCGTGCAAAGAGTCCTTCTACAATTTGTGGGGCTAGTCCTAGTGATGGTTCATCAAGGAGAAGTAGTTCTGGTTTTGACATGAGAGCTCGAGAGACAGCCAACATCTGTTGTTCCCCTCCTGAGAGTGAACCTGCTGATTGCAATCGCCGTTCATAAAGCACGGGATATGTTTCGTAACAGGTTTCCATGTCTGCTTTGATGTCGTTATCTGAACGAATGAAAGCCCCTACTTTGAGATTTTCTTCAACGGTTAATTCTGGAAATGTTCCTCTTCCTTGAGGTACATGCGCTATTCCTTTGCCGACAATGTAATCAGGTCCAAGTTCGGTAATGCTATCCCCATTGAATGTGATTCTTCCTGTTGTCTCAACCATGCCAGAGATCGCTCGTAGTGTTGTTGTTTTCCCCGCTCCGTTCGCACCGAGAATTACGACGATTTCATTTCGCTGCACGTGAAATTTGATTCCATGGAGAACTTCCATCTGGCCGTATGTTGCTTTGAGTTCATCCACATCTAATAGGGTATTTTTCATTTCGTTTCTCCTAGATATGCGGAGATAACATCTGAATTCTCTTGGATTTCTGTGGGTGTTCCTTCAGCTATTTTGGACCCAAAGTCAAGAACAACGACTTTGTCAGATATTCCCATGACCATACCCATGTGATGTTCTACGAGTAGGATTGTTAGGTCAAATTCTTCCCGGATTGAGATTATTACGTTTGAGAGTTCATTGACTTCTGAATGATTTAATCCTGTAGCTGGTTCGTCGAGTAAGAGGAGTTTCGGTTTGTTTACTAAAGCACGAGCTAATTCAATTCTTTTCATTGTTCCGAAAGGCAATCCTTCGCATGGTTGATTAGCGAATTCCAAGAGATTGAGACTTTCTAAAATAGTGTTTGCTAAATCTTGGAGGTTTCGTTCTTCATTACGTAAACCGATACGAAACATTGCTGAAAGAAAATTTTGGGTTCCTTTGACATGGGCTCCACACATGACATTCTCAAGGACTGTCATTCTGGGCCAAAGGGCAAGATTTTGGAAAGTACGTGAGATCCCCATTTCCGCTATTTGATATGCGGAACTTGTGAGAAGGTTCTCGTCTTCAAAGTGTACGGTTCCCGAAGTGGGGTCATAAATCCGGCTTATAACATTAAAGAGCGTTGTTTTCCCGGCACCATTAGGTCCTATAAGCCCGCAGATCTCATCAGATTTGATATTGAAACTGAGTTCGTTAAGAGCGGTGACACCGCCGAAACGCATTGTAAGGTCTTTTACTTCTAATAAGCTTGTCCCCATTGTCGTCTCTTTGGTCGGAATTTCTGGTGTCTCGTATTCGCTGCATGATATCAAGGCCTTGAGATCTGTGCGCAAAGTCTGACGGAAAGAAAAAGGAAATAGCTCTTAATCGTTAGAGGTCTCTGGAAAAAGATCTTTTAATTCTTGCAAGGCTTTCTCTTGCTGTTTATCTAATGTTTGCGGAACAGTAATTTCTACAGTGACCAGAAGGTCACCTGATGTTAACAAGTCTTTTACTCCTTCGCCTTTCACTCTAAAAGTGCTCCCTGTCTGTGTACCAGCAGGTAATCGCAGAGTCACAGATCCAGCCGGGTATGTAGGGACCTGAATATCAGCCCCTAATGCTGCTTCGATAAAAGTAACAGGAAGTTGAAGGGTCAAATTCATTTCATCTCTTCCAAAAAGTTCATGAGGAGTTACTCGGATAATAACTATCAGATCACCAGATGGCCCCCCATGAGCCCCTGGCCTTCCCTTGCCTCTGAGGCGTATTCTCTGTTGATCTTCAACACCGGCTGGTATACGAATTTTAACTGATTGCGTTGCTCCTGATTCTGTTGCTGACGTCACTGATGTTTCTATCCCATTTATTGATTCATCAAAGCTTAAGCGTAATTGTGCTTGCTGGTTCGCTCCTTTTTGCGGCCTTGGATGTGCTGTTTGACCGTATGAGGCACCACCAGAAAACATGCTGTTTATAAGGTCTGATATGTCACCAGCTTGACCACTGAAATTTGATGAGAATCCTCCCATTCCTCCAGGCCCCATCTGACGGGCTTCATCATATTTTCCTCGAGTCTGGGGGTCACCAATGACGTCATAAGCAGCGGACACATCTTTAAAACGTTCTTCAGCTTTTGTATCACCCGGGTTCTGGTCTGGGTGTAGGTCTCGTGCGAGTTTCCGGTATGCCTTTTGAATATCTTTTTCTTTTGCATCAGGGGAAACACCGAGAGTTTGGTAATAGTCTTTCTCAAACCATTCTCTTTTTACATCCACGAGTTTCCCCTTTCGTTAGATTGATTATGAGTCTTTAAGCAGGTCCTGCAGTTCGGACCATGGCTGGCCTGATAGTTCTTCCTTTCCACAGGTAACCGGAGCGCATTACTTCAGCAACAGTTGCGATATCACCCTCTTCACTGACATCGTGCATTACCGCATCATGGAGTTCAGGGTCAAAATTGACTGATGCTTCAGTGACAAGTTCAAGACCTTGTGATTGTAATGTTTCCAAAAGAGCGTTTCTTATTGGGGAAACATCTTCAGCGCCTTGTTGAATAGCAGCATCGCAGGCATCAAGAACTGGAAGGATTCTCTCTACGAGACTACTAGCAGCCTGATCTACGAGATCATTTTGGCGTTTCGCGCTTTGTCTACGAAAGTTATCGAATTCAGCTTGCACCCTTTGCAGGTCCGCAAGAAATGCCTCATTTTGAGCTTGCAGTTCCAGATGGTCAATGCTGGCTTCTTCAGGGTTTTTTATTTCTGGGTTTTGTTCTTCTAATTCGGAATCGTCTTCTGGAAGTTCACTATCACTATCTTCGGCAGCGGGTACTTCGTTGTCCATTATTTACTCTTCCTCATCAATGATTTCAGCGTCGATAATGTCCTCAGAGTCATCTTCTTCCGGTGTTTCTGATCCTTGATCTGCTTCTTTGGCTGCTTCCTCATAGAGGCGTTGTGTGAACCCTTGACTAGCAAGACTGAGTTCTTCCATCCCGGTTTTGACTGTTTCAACGTCAATTTCCTCATTCTCGAGAGCGCTTTTCAGATTTTCAAGCTTTGCTTCTATCTCAGTTTTTTCTTCTTCACCGAGTTTGTCTGCATTTTCACGAATCGTTTTTTCAGTTTGATATACGAGTGAGTCTGCTGAGTTTCGCATTTCTGCTTGTTCTTTTCTTTCACGGTCTTCATTTGCGTGTGCTTCTGCATCAGCGATCATTTGATCGATTTTGTCTTTATCAAGTGATGATTGGCCAGTAATCGTGATGGATTGTTCTTTCCCAGTTGCTCTATCTTTCGCAGACACATGTACTATGCCATTGGCATCAATATCAAAAGTGACTTCTATTTGAGGAACACCACGTGGAGCAGGTGGAATATCAACTAACTGGAATTTTCCAAGTGTTTTATTGAATTGAGACATTTCCCGTTCTCCTTGAAGAACATGGATTTCCACTGATGGTTGGTTATCTTCAGCTGTTGTGTATACCTCTGTCCTTCGAGTTGGGATCGTTGTGTTTCGCTCAATCATTTTGGTCATAACTCCACCTTTGGTTTCTATCCCAAGTGATAATGGGGTTACATCCAATAGGAGAATATCTTTAACTTCTCCTCTGAGAACTCCAGCTTGTACTGCAGCACCAACAGCTACCACTTCGTCTGGGTTCACGCTCTTATTGGGTTCTTTACCAGTCATTGTCTGTACGAGTTCTGTAACCGCTGGCATTCGTGTTGAACCGCCGACAAGGATCACATGTTCAATGTCACTCGTTGAAAGGTTTGCGTCTTTGATTGCTTGTTCAAATGGTTTACGGCAACGCTCAAGAAGATCAGCGGTTAATTCTTGAAACTTTGATCGGGACAATGCATAGTCCATGTGAAGTGGTCCAGCATCAGTTGCTGTGACGAATGGTAAATTAACTTGTGTGCTTTGGCTTGCAGAGAGTTCAATTTTTGCTTTTTCTGCAGCTTCTTTTAAACGTTGCATGGCCATATTGTCTTTTGATAAATCAACACCGTGGTCGTTGGAAAAAGATTCAACAAGCCATTGAATGACGCGTTCATCCCAATCATCTCCGCCCAGGCTGGTGTCACCACTAGTTGATTTCACTTCAAAAACGCCGTCACCTATTTCAAGGATTGAGACATCAAAGGTTCCCCCTCCAAGGTCAAAGACAAGTATGGTCTCTTCTTCGTCACCTTTTTCTAAGCCGTAGGCAAGAGCTGCTGCGGTTGGTTCATTAATTATTCGAAGTACTTCAAGTCCAGCTACCTTGCCCGCTTCTTGCGTTGCTGTCCTTTGAGCGTCATCGAAATACGCTGGAACTGTAATAACGGCTTCGGTGACTGTGTCACCAAGATACGCTTCGGCATCTCGTTTGAGTTTCATGAGCGTACGCGCAGAAACTTCTTGAGAGTTGTATTCCTTACCGTCTATATCTAACGACCAATTCGTGCCTATATCTCTTTTGACGGAACGGATTGTTCTATCTGGATTGGTTATTGCTTGTCGTTTCGCTACTTCTCCAACGAGTACTTCACCGTCTTTAGCGAAAGCAACGACTGATGGGGTGGTACGACTTCCTTCAGCATTGGCAATAACAGTAGGTTCACCGCCTTCAAGGACAGCAACAACTGAATTTGTGGTACCTAAATCTATTCCGACGGCCTTCGCCATTTTCACTCCTATTCAGCGCTAAGCGCAAAGTTTCTATGTTCTTCAATTATGTTCAACGATAATGACATGCTTTTTATTCCATAAATAGAGAAAAAGCACTTACCCAATTTATCGTTTCTTATGGAGAATAAATCATAGAAAACAGTGTGGAATCTCTTACTAGTTCAAGTCAATACATCAGTTACTGACATATAAATTGCTTGATTTGATGTGACATGTGTCATCTACCGGCAGATTTAACGCTCAAGAACGCGGTTTAATGCCCCTCAAGGGTCTATCTTTGAAGAGGGATATGGAAGCACAGAAAAAATCCAA
>PAQG01000004.1 GCA_002709645.1 Acidimicrobiaceae bacterium | reverse complement strand
TTTCTAAGGTTCTGGAATATTTTCTATGGAACTCTACATTTCGCCGTAACTTTAGGCGCATTACTCTACTTATACTTTCGCCAGCCACATGCCTATCCACGATGGAGAACGATAGGGTTGACGACTACAGGACTCGCACTAATAGGTTTCGCCACGTATCCGTTGATGCCGCCGAGACTGCTAGGAAACTGTGGAGCCTATGGTGCTTGCCTCAACAACAGTCCGTTTGTCGACACAGTCGCTGAACTGGGAGGATTATGGAGTTTTGATTCAGGAATGATGGAAAATCTGTCGAATCAGTACGCCGCCATGCCAAGCCTCCATTTCGCCTGGGCTTTTTGGAGCTATTTAGCGTTGAAGCCGTACCTGCAACGCCGGATCTCTCGAGTCGCTTTAGGCATGTATCCAGCGTGTACTCTTTTCGCAATTGTCGTCACAGCCAACCACTATTGGATTGACGCTGTTGGAGGTGGCGTAATTCTCTGGGCCGGTTACTGGATCGGGAACCGGTTACAAAAGTGGGCCGAAACGCAAGTTCCTTCAAAGTGGCAGACGCCACATATCTAGTTTGATTTCCTCTATGGGAAATCAATAAACAACTGCTAACGTAAAAACGAACCGAGAAAGTTATGCTAGAACAAATTACTTGCCCTGCTGATCTCCGAAGACTCTCCTCTTCTGAGTTGAGGATACTCTCACAAGAAATACGCTCGTTTATTGTTGATACAGTTGAAGCGAACGGCGGGCACCTAGGGTCGAATCTCGGAGTCGTAGAATTAACAATCGCCCTACATCGAGCATTCGATTCGCCGAGAGATATTTTGCTTTGGGATACAGGACATCAATCGTATGTTCATAAAATTCTCACTGGTCGCACAGAAGATTTCAGTTCATTACGAAAAGCCGATGGGCTATCCGGATACCCAAGCCGTGCTGAATCAGAACACGACTGGATAGAGAATAGTCATGCTTCAACAGCATTAAGCTACGCATTTGGAATAGCAGCTGCCCAATCAAGTGATACGGGTGAGGGACGAAGAGTCATTGCGATCGTTGGCGATGGTGCCCTTACTGGAGGGATGGCATTTGAAGGCTTAAATAACCTCGGCCATGCCGGAAGCAACGTGATTATTGTCCTAAATGACAACGGGCGTTCATACGCTCCGACTATCTCACGACTATCTGACAGCCTTAAGCGACTCCGAAACAACCCTCGGTATCTTGAACAGCAGGAAAAACTTGAAAGAAAAGTAAAAAATATTCTTCCTTTCGGCGAATCTGTTGAAAAAGCAATAGAAGCAGCTAAAGCTGCCGTTCGAGAAATATGGGACCCGACTTCGTTCTTCGAGAACCTCGGTCTCCGCTACAACGGTCCATTCGATGGACACAACGTGGAAGAATTGGAGCGTGCCTTTCGAAATGCTGCTGATTTTGATGGGCCCACGGTTATCCATGTCCTTACAGAGAAAGGGCGAGGATACGGACCTGCTGAGAACGACCCTGTAAAAAGGCTTCACGACATAGGAAACCCTAAACCCGGAAGCTATACCGCCGCTTTCACTGAAGCTCTTATAAAGGAAGCTGAAACCCGTCAGGAAATCGTAGCTATCACGGCAGCGATGCCTGATAGTACTGGGCTTCTTCCTTTCTCAGAGCGCTTTCCGGAGCGTTTCTTCGACGTAGGCATAGCAGAACAACATGCAACTACTGCTGCGGCGGGCATGGCGATGTCTGGCCTCCGGCCGGTTGTGGCTATTTACGCTACTTTTCTTAATCGAGCCTTTGACCAA
Source organism: Acidimicrobiaceae bacterium (assembly GCA_002709645.1). GTDB lineage: Bacteria > Actinomycetota > Acidimicrobiia > Acidimicrobiales > UBA8592 > UBA8592. The sequence goes on along the minus strand of PAQG01000004.1, from coordinate 14,812 downwards.
ATCGCCTTTGATGTTGGACTCCATGAACTTCCAGTGATTTTTTGCCTTGACCGAGCTGGAATCACTGGCCCAGATGGAGCTTCCCACCATGGCCTGCTTGATATGATGCTGATGTCCAAAATACCTGGAATGACTCTCTTCGCTCCTTCCTCCTATCAAGAACTCCAACAAATGTTCCAAGATGCTTTGGAAATTACTGATGGGCCGGTGTGTATTCGTTATCCCCGAACTCCTGCACCGACTGTTCACGAAACGGAAGTTGGCAAGGGAAAACAAGCTCGCAAAGTTCAGGAAGGGGATGATGCTTGCATCCTCGCTATAGGGAAAATGCTAGAACCGGCTAAAGAAGCAGCTAAGGACTTAAAACAGCGTGGTATCGGGTGCTCAGTTTGGGATGTCCGATGTGTAGCCCCAATTGATGGTGACATGCTTGAAGACGCTCACAGACACCCTGTTGTAGTAGCTATCGAAGATGGCATCACCGAGGGAGGCATCGGGTCCACCATCCAAAACAAACTTTCGAGATTCAACGGTCGAGGCCCCATCGTCCGAACCATGGGCGTCCCCTCCGCTTATGTCCCACAGGGCAAGGCAGACGAAATCCTCTCACATCTCGGATTAGATTCTGAGGGCATTACAAGAGAAATCCTGCTATTGCTCGAGTTTTCACAAAACGAAGAATAGAACTCTAATCAAAAAAAGGATTTTCCCCAGCCTCATGATCTGTGAGGTCAACGATTTCTGTGATCTCAGGGATCGCTTCAGCGATCATTACCTCTATCCCCTGCCTGAGGGTTGCAGCAGACATAGCACATCCTTGGCAGCCACCACCCATGAGTATATGTGCTGCGGTTCCTTCCATTTTTACTAGCTCAGCGTAACCTCCATGGGCGGCTAGCGACGGGTTGATGTGGCGGTCAAGAAGCTGTTGGAGTTTTTCGCCGGTCGTCCCCGTTAGTTCAAGTTCCTCCCCGTCCAGCATATTCGGACGATTAGGATTTCGAATTACTAGCCCCCCTTGCATGGGGTTACTGGGAAGGTCCAGAGTTGCTCCGTTAAGATTCTCGTAGCTTTCTTCAGGGACGAGGATCGTAAGATCGCCAATAGTCGAAATAACATCGCTTTCTAATGCGTCATCAATGCTTTCAAAAGAGAGATCATACGAGAATTCTGGTCCGTTAACTCCTATGATTTGGACGCGAAGACCGAGCTTTTCAGGCTCGTCCTCTTCCAACCTGACCTCTAGAACTTTTTCCACGGCTGCCTCGGTAACTAATAGTCCTTTTGTGGCACCTTCGCTGGTTTCAACTTGGTCAATGGTCATAACAAAATATTACCCAAATTCTTTCCAAGGTTTACAGCTAAACAGGAATTTCACTCAAGATATCTCCGTATTTGTCGACTACGATCTACGGTACTTAATGTGCACTCGTTGAATTTTGTTTTACGCAAGAACGTTAAGCTATTTCGCCGCTTATCTCTCGTCATCCTCCTTATGGTCGGCTTCACTCTTCGAGTTTGGAACATCAATTGGGACCAAGGGACCCACCAGCACCCAGACGAGCGCTACTGGAGCATGGTTACTGAAGATATCTCATGGCCGGGAACCGGAAGCTACTTAGACTCGGCCAATTCAAGCCTCAACCCATATAATCATCGCGACACTTGGGTCTATGGCACTTTTCCTCTCTTCATAACAAAGGCAACTGCAAACTATCTAGAGAAAGACGCCTTTATTCCCAATGCATTTGTTAACACAGCGGACAGATTCGGTATCGGATTAAAAGAAACATCGGCTACAAGTACCAGCCAAAAGATTAGTGCTAAAGCTTTTGATAGCGGTTATAAGGCTAACCTGATCGGCCGGCTTCTCTCTGCAATCATTGACACAGGAACTATTTTTCTCGTATATCTTCTTGGCCGAGAACTGTTCAACAGAAAAGTGGGATTCATTTCCGCAGTCCTACAATCATTCGCCGCTCTCCATATCCAATACAGCCATTTTTATGGGGCGGAGCCATGGGTAACATTTTTCGCTAGCCTGACGGTACTCCTTTCGGTAAAGCTTTTTAAAACCATCCGATTATCGAGCGATACCAAGAAAATTTTTACTCCAAGATTGCTGGGTATCGCTCTCTGCACCGGCATTGCTTTTGGACTAACTACCGCAGCAAAACTTAGCGGCCTTGCAGTAGCCATAGTCCCCTTTGTAACGATTATTTTATCCCTGTTAAGCAGGGCCAAATCCAAAGAGCCATCTGAGATGATTAAGGAGTTGGCAAAATTTTTCGTATTGGCGATATCGATGCTCTTTGCAGCGTTTCTGTGTTTCAGAGTGCTCCAACCTTACGCCTTTAGCGGGTTCATTACTTTCGATGAGAGATTCCTTTCAGATCTCAAATACCTTCGATCTATAAATTCTGGCGCTGATGTGCCTTGGGTCATTCAATGGGTTGGAATCACGCCTCTCTGGTTTCCAATTAAGTCTGTTTTTTGGCACGGTATGGGACCCGCGTTAGCTATTGCTGCTTTGATCGGCCTTTACTTCATATGTTCTGAAATCATCAAAAGACGAAACTTTACATTACTTATTCCCCTTAGCTTTGTGCTGATCATGCTCGCACTGGTAAGCCAGCAATTCAACCCTTTGATCAGGTACCTCCTACCTGCATATCCGATAGTTATTACTTTCGGTGGATACGGCATCTACCGCCTTTGGAATTGGGGAAGGGAAAAAAGAATTACCCTTGGAGATCGTTCTGTCCTTTACCGGATAGGCCAATGCTCGGCTGTAGTTCTAGTAGCGGGAACACTTTTTTGGGGGTCCGCATTCGTAAACGGTGTTTACGACGACACCCACCCGCGAATATCTGCATCGGAATGGATCAATGAGAATATAGAGCCGAACTCTACCGTCACTCACCAAATCTGGGATGACCGGCTACCTCTTCCCATTTCCGGCGAAACTCCCCCGGATCTCAAATACGTTGACCTTGATCTATTTCGATCTGACCAGCTTAATGATCCTCGCTCAGGAGAGCCCAAACTTATTACCCTTGTTGATCACCTTGAATCAACCGACTACATCATTGAAGCTAGCAATCGGCTCTACGATTCCATCCCACGAATGCCTGCAGAGTACCCTGGAACCAGCTCCTACTATGAAGCCCTCTTTTCGGGCGAACTTGGGTTTGAAGTTGTTGCAGACTTCAGCAATTCCCCTTCACTTTTCGGCATAAACATTATGGACTCAAATGGTGAAGAGACATTTACAGTCTATGACCACCCAAGAGTCACTATCTGGGAAAAGACCAGTGAATGGTCAAGGTCTAACGCTCTTAGAATCCTAAATCCATTCCGTGCAACATACGCTCCTAATCTCGAGCCCAAAGACGCTAACTCAAACGCTCTACTTCTTAGCCCATCTGGAAGTTCTTCTTTGCAAAATAACACAACGTTCTATGGAGCATTCACACAAGATAGATTTATGGGCGCACCCCATTGGGTCTGGTGGATCTTGTGGCTTCAGATAGCTGCTTTTGCCGTTTTGCCATGGTCAACATTACTGTTTCGACAGTTTTCGGATACAGGATATGCTTTGAGCAAAGTAATTGGGTTTCTTTCATCCGGCGCACTTCTCTGGCTTCTCGTGGTGTGGGACGTTTGTGAATTTAACCAAACGACAGCTCTCGCAAGTATGGCGGTGATGTTTCTCATAGGACTAGCTTTCTGGCGAGTACATCGAGCACGTCTCTTTCAACTCTTTCGTAAACACCGATCCGTATGGCTTGCAAGCGAAATCATTTTTCTATCTATCTTTACCGTTCTCTTAATACTGCGGTCGCTGAATCCTGACCTATGGGAGTCCTACCTCGGCGGAGAAAAACCAATGGAACTTGGGTACCTAACTGCCGTAGGAAGATCAACAGAATTACCCCCATACGACCCTTGGTTCGCTGGGGGCGCAATGAATTACTACTATTTCGGCTGGTTCCTCGTGGCAGTACCTATGCGCGCCCTAAAGGTACTCCCGGAAGTTGCATTCCAGTTTGGAGTTGCCACATTTGGAGCTCTAGTTGGCGCAACCATCTTTTCCCTCATCTATAACCTTGTAATGACTAGCGGATCTCCAAAATCTAAACGACTTGTTTCGAAATCGACCGCAGCAAAGACAGGGATTTTGGGCCTTTTCTTCTTTATGATATCTGGAACATTTGATGCACTGAGGGTGCATTTTGAACGTCTCCGGCTTGCCAATACTTGGACATTTATGGAGGACTGGCCCGTTCTAGGTTTTTTGGTCGAATTGGCTGGAGGAACCTGGATGTGGATTACAGGAGACAGCCTGAGGAGGTTCGATTGGTGGGCTTCCAGTCGGGTCAATTCCGGAAATTTCGACATTACTGAATTTCCTTATTTCACTTTTCTCTTTGGTGACCTCCATCCGCATCTGATGGGAATGGCAGTCAGCAGCTTATTACTTGCAGTTTCGTTAGCATATCTATCCGCTTGCAGGCAGGGAGCGAAAAGAAACAGCGGATATTTAGCTATAGGCATTGGGTTACTTTCTGGTATTACAAGAATGACAAATACCTGGGACTATCCGACTTCATATCTTCTATTATTTGTCACCTTCTTTATAGGTGCAGGACTTCTATCCAACACCGCGGAAGACACAGGGAACAGAAATAAGGCCTCCCTATTTGCAGTAACTGGACTAGCAATACTGTTGAGTGCTTTTAGCTCCGGTGGCAACACACTCATATTCGTTTTTGGGGCATTAGGCCTTCTAGCGGCAGCCTCTGTACTGTTTAAACAGATCATCCAAAATCGTATTCTTCAATTCGTTTGCCACTTCTCTATGGCGCTACTTTCGCATACAGCGTTGCTGTGGCCATATCTCAGAGACACTAAAAACTTCAATGTCGGAATACACCGGTCAAAATGGACTTCGCCGTTTGATGACTTCATATCTCATTGGGGGGTTTTTCTCGCGATAGCTTTTATTTTCTTCGGCGTAAGTTTCCTCAAGACACGTCGAGACCATAGTAAACACAACGTAACTGTTCACTTCCTTCCCGAAATTTTGCGACGAAACAACTGGATTAAGTCCGCAATATTTGCCATATGTCTCGGGGTGGTGCTCATCTGTATCATAAAAGTCAGTGCTGCTTTCGCAATAGCAATCTTCGGAGGCTTCTGTGCACTGCTACTCATTGAATACGAGTGCAGAAACCATAATCTCAATATTGGAATGCTCTTCGCAACGATTATGTTTTTATTTGGATTTGCTGTGATCGGTGGGCCTGAGGTTATTACCGTTAACAACGACGTAGAGCGCATGAATACGGTCTTTAAGTTCTGGCTTCAAGGATGGCTTTTCTTCGCAATTGGATCTGCATTTGCAACGTACCAAATCTGGGACTTTACGAGAGAGGCATGGAAACCTCAAAAGGAAAAACGTTCAATCGCTCGGGTCTCCCCTCACGGAATTTGGAGATTCCTTATTCTAGCTGCAGTGATAATCGGTTTGACCTACCCATTGTTGGCGACGGGCCCGCGGCTTTCGACTAGGTTTAGCTCAGACTATAAGGGCCTTAACGGAATCGCCTATCTCGACTATGACCCATCAATAATTAGAAAAGACCGAAGTACGGACGAGGCTGCAACAGAAATACGGATCGCTGAAGATCTCCCTTTGATCGAATGGATAAGGTCGAATGTTCCCGGAAGCCCGACAATTGTCGAATGGTCAGGAGATAGCTATGACTGGAATAGCCGCATGTCGATACATACGGGCCTGCCCACAGTACTTGGATGGTCATCGCATCAATATCAGCAACGCCAGGAATACATCAACTGGATTCATCAAAGGCGCATAGACATCCAAAATTTCTATACAGAAGCAAACCAAGAAACTCTTGAAAAATTCCTTCTAACCTATCAGGTCGACTACGTAATCGTAGGAGTTCAAGAACACCGATTTGGAAATCCAGATGCAATTGCTTCTTTCGCTAATCACCCCGCCCTGAAACAAGTATTTATATCAGGTAGAAATGTCATTTACGACGTTGACGAGGACGCACTGTGGGTGTTAACAGTTTCCTGACTCTAGTAACTGTTCGATACGAGAAAGTTGCTTACCTTCTGGCATGATTTTCCGTATTCTGGCTTCTCTCCTCGACGAGGGAATGGTGGCTCAAAATACCTTTCCCCTAATTCATAGATTTCACTCCTTATATAAACGGAGCCGCTAAGCGAAGCAGGGCATCTATCGCTTCCACTATCCCAGGGCTCTCGATTCCAAATCCAGTCGGCCCATGCTGTAATAAAGTCTCCGAACTGGCTTGAGGCACTGATACCGGTATCGAACTCGGGAACCCACCACCAACGGTGTTCGTAAGGAATTTCGATGTACGTTCCATCATCATCGTTAGAAGTCATCCGGTCCCAATGCGGAACAAAAATTACATCTGCGCCAAAAGGAAAACTTCCGTTTTCTATAACTGCATACGAAGACGAATGGAAATCTCGGAGGTACCATCCGTAAGGCCAGTAGACATCACTATCTATCTTCACTTCCAAATGCCTGCCGAAATGAGCGACGGAAATACGATCAAGAATTTCCAGCTGCTCAGACCATTCAGCCACTTCGGGTGTAGCTTGGCCTGCTTGAACAAATAGTTCCTGCGGTTCTCCTCCTCTGAAATAGGAACTATAGATGCTTGTTGCCGAAGCGTATACAAAACCGAAAATAAGGAAAAGGCCGAAGCAGATAGTGGCTCCTCTCCGTTTTCTCCTATCCCAAACCGACTGGCCTCCTAAACCAGCAAGAATAACTATGGGCAACAGAATGTGAACCAGCAACCATGGCATCCGCTCCCCCGCCCAAGAATAAACAATCAAGCTCCCACATGCCCACCAAGCAATAACCTGTCCAAAGAAATTTGGTTTCCGGATGACTGATACGAGACCGACAAGAGCCAGACCCAAGATCACCCATTCATAGGCCAGCAGAAGAACAAGATAATATTGCCATCGGGAATCGCCTCTTACTGTCGCTTGTTCACCCAGCCAATATTCAAAACCAGATACTAATCCATTTCGAATTGCTCCGTACGGTGCCGTTACAGCACCAGGCCCATCGAATTGCTGGAAGAACTGGGTAAATAACGCCACAAAAACGATCGCTGCGACTGCAAGGCCCAAAATCCACCCGCCGAGCCGAGGAGTGAAAAACGCTCTCAGAACTGGGAGTTGAGGCAGATGGGCTCCGCGTCGAATAGCTATGAACCCGCATACAAGTGCGGCGCAAGCAAGCGTAGCCCCGTAGATCCCTAGTTTTATTACTGTAGGACCATTCTCTTGCTGTCCAGGGTTCGTCCCAATCCAAAAAAATGCAGCAGCCATGAGACCGATACCAACAAGGAAGAACCATCGCCGGATTATTTCTTCGGATACCAACCCTTCGTTCGTATTGTGAGACACCCTAGACCTGACAGTGATCGTCCTTCGTGCTATTCCTTCGATCCTGACCTCTCGATTTAAAGTTTTGTATCTCGGTTTTCTGGGTGATCCTTGAGGTTGACCGACAGGCGCTAATAGAAGGTCTTGGCCGATGGTGATGATCCCAAATGAGCCAAAAATAAATACCGTAAGAAAGACCGATTCCTTTACTGCCAAGCTCAGCACAAGCAAAACTAAGAGCGCCACAGGATGCCAGCTTCGAGGCTTGGTAAGAAAGGATATGAACGCTATTACCGTTAGAAATGTCAATAGTAAAAAGAAGCTGTCTTCTCTCCCGAATCTAGAAAAATACAGCATTGTCGGACTTGTAAGCAGCAAAGCTATTGTGATGGGCGTGCCTATGATGCCAAGGTTACGGCGCCAGACCCATGGAAGGAGCACAACGGCTATCCCCGAAACAGCCGGAAGGAGGCGGGCAATACTGTCTGATTGGCCAAAGAGCCAGAAGAAAGCTGCTGTGATATAGAAGCGTAAAGGACCGTGATATACCGGGTCATACCCTTTAAAAGTTCCATCTAGATATTGGAGCGAGAACCAAGCATCGAGACTTTCATCGTGATGGAAGGCCCGAAGGCCTAGATAGGACAATCGGCTTATGACAGCCACGAGGAACATAAGTACAACAAGTTGTCCTACTCTTTTCCATGCTTCAGATGAAGCAGGCTCAGTTTTCAGCTCTCGACCGTTGCTCTTCTTTAGGAGCTTCTTGGTTCTTAAACTAGCCACTTCTACCCTGCGTTTCGAATATCCGATACCCCCCGATGTCGTAAACTAGCTCCCCGAAATTATNGGAATAGGAATAACCGATGTCTTCCTCATGGGCGCTCTGAGGNGTGTACATAAATTGTTCATAGGGGCCAACAACTATGTAGTCGATCTGGTATCGGCGGATAATCTGATCAGCCCTATTTGGACTCATATACAAGCTCCGTAGATCTTGATCTCNCGTGTACCAGTCGACGCCTAAATCGTTTAATCTTCCTGGTGCACCTGAGACGACGGTTCGACCTGCTAATGCGCGTATCGGGTGAACGTTATTGTTAGCACTAGCAAATACTGCCTTTTGATCGGTATTCTCCCTTGCCCATTCACCCACCAGAACATCCTTACCAGAGAGGTAGTTTGCTGGATAAGGACCAGAGTTTCCCTCAAATGCTCGCCAGATATCTAACATCCCTGACGTAGATAGTGAGATTATCAACAACGCAGCTAAAATTTTTGCGGTGACAGTGCGAACAAATAAACGACTCAGGACTTCTCCGACCAACGGAGANGCCAATAGAAGAAAGAAGATNACATATTTGGCATTATTTCCAGGCCAGAAATGCCAAATCGCTATGTTTGGGATGATGAGAAAGGCATAGACCGGAATGAAGCGAAAGCCGAACTTTTTAAAGGTAACTACAGTCCCAGCGAGTGCCAGTGGGATGAACAAGCCGGTATTTAAAAACCAGAAAGAGAAAAAATCAAGCGGTGTTCGTTCCCATGATGACTTCCCTAACATCCAAAAGGTATGCCATTCCGAACCATCACGTTCTGGAAGCTGCCAAATTAGAACAGGAAGGCCCAGCCCTAAACTCGGGACTAAAAAATATAGCCATGATTTACTCCGATTTAGCACAAGCCAACANCCGCCAATGAGAAGAACGGCTCCAAAAGCAAAAACATGAAAAACTGGAAGGAGNCCTGTGAAAACTCCCGTAAAGAAATATGTCTTCCTGTCGCGGGTTTCTCGATTCAGCCAGAAAAGAAGAACAATAATCAAAGTCGATGAGAAACCTANAAGTGTGGGNCGTTGTGGGTATAAGAAACCAGTAACNGGATTATCTACCCAATTTCTGTCAAACCCATCGAATGCATAACTCCGAGGTAAATTTCCCAGGATAGAAGGCCCCTCGTTGGGTAGGTCTTCGATGAAAAACCGATAGAGAGCACCGGTTCCTCCCGCTGTAAGAAAGACTCCTACAGATATGCCGGCCGCTGCCCTATTAGAGCAAAGTCTTTCACACACTATGAACATCACCGCGGGGAAAGCTACGGCTAGAACAGCAGTTGATACCTCTAAAGATCCCAATAAACCTGAGCCCAAGGGAATAAACATTGCTGAGAACCAATCTACGCCAAAGTGGTAGGCGAAAGTTTCTCCAGAAGCCGTCGGAAGACCAAGTGAGAAATTNTCAGCGTAAGCAAATGACGCGACGTAGGCTAAATGAGCCGACCAGTCGCCATATACAGAGAGATGCCCAGCAGCTANGCCTCCATCCTCTGACTTTTGAAATGCATTTTGCAAAATCCGAATTGTCACAACTGAGCTAACCAGCACAATTGCAATAAGAGGCCTAGGACTATCTTTGTCTTTCCAAGAGTAAGAAGCTCTGGTTCGAAAGCTCTTTGCTTCTAGCTTTATCGCGCTTCTATTGCGATAGATGAGCGGAGACACCATCACAAAACCCAANGCAATGGTGATAAGGACCATAATGCCATTGACTCCTATAAGCGATGCTGTGACAAAGCCCAAAAGTGAAACTGCTATCGATCCGATCACGACTCCGAAGCACACTCTTTCTTCGAGTCGTAAAGAAATATTTGTGGCGAAGGTAAGGGAAGCCCCTATCGATATCAAAGCCAAAATAAATAGAACAACGAGAAGATTCACAGTCCCACCCTGATTAGCATAGTTCTATGCTAGCCAGCGGGGCTCATTGAGGTAGAAACCGGCCACATACAGGCCATGGGTACCAGCCATTCAAGTGATAGAGATACCTGGCTCTGGCATCCTGCTCTTCGGGAGGAGCTTTGGAGGGATCCCCCTCTCCTCCGACCCCTACCCATGTAATGAGATCAAATTGATAAGCTCCGTAATAACCATTTCCGGTCGAAATATCGTATTGTTCTGTCGATTCACAGAATCGGAGTTTCCTCCATTGTTCAGCGGTAGGTTCCACACGTCTTCTTTCTGCCTTCAGTACGTCTGCCGATGCGTGAATCTGAGCAATTGTGACGACATGCTCAGCCCTCAGGATTTTTTCTTCAGCCTGAGTTCGCCTCCCCTTCTCATCAAGAATATCAGCCAAAAGGTCATCTATTTGATCGGCGATATCGAGCATGGAGGCTGAAGCAGCTTCTCTCATCCCTGCATAATCTTGCGATTGCTTCTCAACAGCTTCGGTAGCTTCTAAAAGAATCGCCCGACGAAATATAAGATCCCCAACGTTTTCAGAATCAAGTAAATAAGCTGCGCTGCTCATGGAGTCTCCTCCCATAAACGCTTCGATAGCGAGCTCTTTTGTCAGGTCTTCGGCCTCTTTCATTTCTATAAGAAATGAAATCTCAAGAGCTTCTTCTTTGTCTTCTGCTCGAAGAAGCTCACTTAGCTCCCGTTCTTTTTCATCTATCTTTCTCTCAGATGATTCAAACTCTGCTTCTGCCCCTGTCAATTGCAATAATGCTTTTTCCAAGTCATCCCACGGAGGTGTATCGGATAGCGTAAGCGCGCCTGAAGAGGACTGTAAAAGCAATAGAGGGAATAGAATTAGCGACACTATTACGAAAGGCACCTTACCTATTGTCATGCGCTGATACGAGATCCGAGACTGTTTACCCATTGTTCCGTGGTAGCCGAAAAGTTAGTGATTTCGCAAATATAGATTCTCTCTATCTTTAGGCATCCGACTGTAGCTGACGCTAGCGTTTTATTTGTGCCAGAAGGACACACAATACATCGTTTAGCAGAAGATCTTGAACTAGATCTCTGCGGAGGCCCAGTCGTCGCTATATCTCCGCAAGGTAGATTCTCTGATGGGGCTGCAATTATTGATCAATCTATCCTGCTTAGAAGCGAGGCATGGGGAAAACATCTGTTTTGCTGGTGGGATAATGGAAGCGTTCTTCATGTTCACTTGGGACTCATTGGGAAGTTTCGGAGGTTTGATGTTAGTCAGGAGGCATCAGAAACAGTTAGGTTACGACTTGAATCTAATTCGGTAGCTTGGCAATTAACTGGGCCTCAAACATGTTCTGTCATCACTGAAGACGAATGGGAATATCAGATTTCCAGACTAGGGCCAGATCCATTACGACTAGGAAAACGAGGAAAAAAACAATTCGCTGAGAGGATTCTTAAAACATCACTACCGTTAGGGTCTGCTTTACTCAAACAGGACATCATCGCCGGGATAGGGAACGTATACCGTTCAGAAATACTTTTCTTAAATGGAATACACCCCGAAACTTCAGGAAAAGAACTTTCAGAGACAGAAGCTGAAGAAATCTGGGATACTGCAGTTGTGCTTCTTCGAAAAGGTAAAAGTTGGGACAAGATCGTGACCATCACACCTGATGATCACGGTCGTCGCGTCACAAAGACAATACCGAGAAAAAATGCTCTCTACACATACAAAAGAGATGGATTGCCTTGTAGGCGATGCGGCACAAGTATCGTACAAAGTACATTGGCGGGAAGATCAATTTGGTTTTGCCCCTTTTGCCAGGAAGGAATCAATGCCTAAGTACGAGGCGATCCTATTGCTTTCATTTGGAGGACCAGAATCGAAAGAGGATGTTATTCCTTTTCTAAAAAATGTTACTTCTGGGAAAGCAGTACCTCTTGAGCGCTTACAAGAGGTTGAAGCACAATATGCTCTTTTCGATGGAATAAGCCCGATAAATCAGCAGAACCGAGATCTAATTACTGCTCTTGCGGAAGAGTTAGGTCGCTACAATTCAGAGCTTCCCATCTATTTTGGAAACCGTAACTGGGAACCTTTTATTCAGGACGCAGTCGAACAAATTGTAAATGATGGCCACCGTAAAGTTCTAGCTTTTGTTACAAGCGCCTTTGGCTCTTATTCAGGTTGCCGCCAGTATCAAGAAGATATCAATAACGCTGTCGAGAACATCCAAGTTGATGATCTCACGATAGACAAAATCAGATTGTTCTGGAACCACCCGAAATATCTATCAGCAGTTGAAAACCTGATAAAGGAAACCATGCTCGAAATTTCAGCTGAGAAACGAGCTACTACAAAACTTCTCTTCTCTGCCCATTCCATACCTGAAGCGTGGTCAGAAACAAGCCCATATACCTCTCAATTAATGGCCATATCCAACGAGATGAGTAATAGGGTCGCTCCTGATCTTAAATGGGACCTTGTGTTCCAGAGCAGAAGCGGCCCTCCGGCAGTTCCATGGCTCGAACCTGACATAGTCGATTACCTCGATCAAATCGATAAGGAGAACACCGATACTGTGGTTGTCGTTCCAATAGGGTTTCTTTCCGACCATATGGAAGTAAAGTTTGACCTCGATACACAGGCGGCCAATCACGCGAAAGAAATGGGAATAACCATGCTCAGGGTTCCGACAGTTGGGGTGCACAAAACATTTGTCACGATGATCCGAGAACTCATCGAAGAAGCTTTAGACGGAAAGCAGCCAATTGCTGAGATTGGGACACCTTGGATTTGCACGCCAGAGTGCTGCGCTATTAGAAGGCGCCCAGAGTCTCAGGGCTTAGAGCGGGAGTGAAATTGGAGAAAAAGCTTGCTGACTTAGCTGTTGTTATTCCGGTTTACAACGAAGAAAAGAACATTGAGGACTGCATTGAGTCTTGGATGAGGGCCCTTACCGATCTCGGAATCAATTATCGATTAATCGTCCTCAATGATGGGTCTCGGGATGCGACTAAGCATGTGCTTGATAAATTCTCTCACATGAAGTCGTTGCACATAGTTGACAAAGATAATGAGGGGCATGGCCCGACAATACTTCGTGGGTATCATCAGGCATCTGAAGAGGCTGAATGGGTTTTTCAAGTAGACAGCGACAATGAATTACCTGCGGGAACTTTTCACACTTTCTGGAATGCTCGACATGAGAAGAGCGCGGTGCTTGGTTTCAGGGTTGGACGCGAACAATCTTTCGTTCGACGCAGTATTAGCCGGATAGCGAGGATCTTTACAAGACTGTTCTATAGCTGCGGGCTTAAGGACGTAAATATCCCGTATCGGCTAATACGCTCGGATGTTCTCGGTCCGATCATAGCGCTCATTCCCGATGATACTTTTGCCCCTAATGTTGCTATTAGCGGAGCTCTTGCAAAAACTGGAACTGCTATTCGCGAGCTACCTGTCCCATTTGAACCTCGGACTCATGGCGTTGCGTCGCTCAATGACTTTTCAGCATTTACAAACGCTGTCAGGTCTTTTTTTCAACTGGCCCGCATCAGTAGGTCTTTCGCATGACGGCCCCACGAATAGTAATCATTGGCGGCGGCCCAACTGGTTTGGGTGCCGCACACAGGCTTCACGAACTTGAACATGAGAATTGGGTCCTTCTAGAAAGAGCTGAACAGTTTGGAGGGTTAGCATCAACTGCAGTAGACGATCAGGGCTTTCTCTGGGATTTGGGGGGCCACGTTCTCTTCTCCCATTACGAATATTTTGATCATCTGCTAGATGATCTCATTGGGGATGATTGGGTGTCCCATATACGGGAAGCATGGATTTGGACGCATGATAGATGGGTGCCATATCCGTTTCAAAATAATCTCTGGCGGCTGCCCGAAGCAGATAGGAAAAAATGTATCGATGGGATTATTGAGCTACAAAAAAGACCACCTGAGAAGAAAGTAAAAACATTCGACGACTGGATTAGCTGCTCACTTGGTGAAGGAATAGCTGATGTATTTATGCGTCCTTACAACTTTAAAGTATGGGCTTTCCCCCCTGACGAGTTATCGGCGGGGTGGGTTGGCGACCGCGTCGCAACAAGCAACCTTGAGAAATTGCTCCAGAATATAGAAACACAAACTGATGACGTGGGCTGGGGCCCGAATTCCACTTTTCGATTTCCTGCTTCCGGCGGAACAGGGAGAATATGGTCTGCCCTTGCTGAAAGATTGCCGGATAACAATCTTAAAACCTCAACAACCGTGAAATCGGTAAACCCAAAGGAGAAAACAGTTTTCTGTGACAGTGGTGAGAGATACGACTATGACACGCTTATTTCGACGGTCCCAATGAACGAGCTTCTTATGTTATTAACCGATAGCACGATGTTTGAAGACAAGGGGGATACATTTCGGTGGTCTAGCACACACGTAGTAGGAATTGGGCTACAAGGCAATCCACAAGAAGAGCTCCGTCAGAAATGTTGGATGTACTACCCCGAACCAAATGTCCCCTTCTATAGGGTTACTGTCTTTTCAAACTATGCACCGGCAAATGTTCCATCTCCGGGAGAACAATGGTCATTACTCTGTGAGATATCAGAATCAGAAATGAAA
>PAQG01000003.1 GCA_002709645.1 Acidimicrobiaceae bacterium | reverse complement strand
AAATTGTGGTGAAAGCTATTCTCTGTGCGATGCGATCGGACACGCGAAGCATGGAAATAGTAGAAATCGTTTCAGATTTCTTGGGGAAAGGCGTTGTGGGATTTGATATTGCTGGGCCTGAAATCGATTACCCCCCTCACCTACATCTCGAAGCTTTCACTTACGCTCAAGAGAATGGAATTCCCGTAACCATTCATGCTGGTGAAGCAGCGGGTCCTGAAATGATCAAAGAAGCGGTTGATGTGTGCCGTGCAGGACGAATAGGTCATGGCGTTTCAGTAGCTAACGAAGTAACCGCTTTAGACAGCGGCTTCCATTTCGGGCCAATTGCTTCCACCGTCCTTGAGAAAAGTATCCCGTTAGAAATTTGCCCCACATCAAACCTTCATACTGGGGTTGTGGACTCTTTTGATGAACATCCAGTGGATACGCTCCTTAGGTCTGGTTTTCAAGTCACCGTCAACACTGACAACCGATTAATGTCCGCTACTTCTATGAGTAATGAATTATGGGAGTGCCATAATTCATTTGGTTGGGAGTGGAATGAAATTAAAGCAATAACAGAGACCAGCATCCAACATGCTTTCATCCCACTGGAAGAGAAGAACTCTCTCATGAAAAGAATAGACTCATGGTATGAAACTAGGTTCTAGGAATTAAGGAAACAGATGGGCGAAATTAAACTGATCGGATTAGATGCCGATGACACTCTTTGGGAGAGTGAAATTTATTTTGCTCAAGTTGAAGAAAAATTTCTTGAATTAATGGACAAGTATTCTTCTGATGGGGATCTTGAAAAGACGCTTTCTTCTAATGAGATAACGAACCTTCGGCTTTTCGGTTACGGTGTGAAATCATTTACTCTTTCTATGATTGAGACCGCGCATATCGCTTCTAAAGGAACGATTTCAAGCTCTGATATTGAGTTGATTATTTCATGGGGTAAGGAACTTCTCCAACATCCGGTTACATTTTTGGAAGGTGTTGAGGAGACAGTCCGTTCGTTATCTAAAGAATATAATGTCTTCATCATCACGAAGGGCGATCTCCTGCATCAGCGGAGCAAAATTGAGGAATCAGGTTTAGATACTATCGTTGCCGGTTTTGAGATCTTCCATGAAAAAGACCCGGAGTCTTATCTTGACTTTCTAAATGGCCTTGATATCAAACCCGAGAATTTCGTTATGGCTGGCAATAGCCTCCGCAGTGATGTTCTCCCAGTTGCTGCTATAGGCGGGAGAGCTATCCATATCCCTCATGATTTAACTTGGGATTATGAGAAAGTTGCTGACCAGAGTGCTTCAGCATCAAGTTATAGCATTGTTGAAAGTATTTCTGACCTACCGCAGCATCTAGCTCAAGAGATCCGTTAAATTTGTGATTGCGTTATTTAGATTAGAATAATGACATGATAGAAAATTCAGTGCTCGACATTTCAGAAGAAGTTACGAATGCCCGAGCAGAAAATACCCCCATTGTCTGCCTTGAATCCACAGTATTTAGCAAACTTGGGCTTCCCTCACCAGCGAATGCTGAAGCGCTTACGAGATGTTTAAGNGTTATCCGCGACCATGGNGNTNNCCCNGCNNTGACNGCNGTAATTGATGGAAGGTTNCGACTAGGACTAAANGATTCGGAACTTGAAAGGATCCTAGATTGTGAAGAAAAAATTGCNNTACGCGATCTTTCNTNTGCAGTAGCAAGAAANTACCCNGTTGGNGTTACGACTGTCTCTGCTTCNCTAGCTATNGTGANNGCTGCCGGNGAAAAGGTTTTCTGTACNGGNGGCATNGGTGGAGTNCANCGGGGAGCGAGTGAAACATTTGATATAAGTGCGGATTTGTATGCNCTATCGCGCTTTAACGTTTTATGTGTCAGCGCCGGAGCTAAGGTCTTTCTTGANCTTCCAAAGACTATTGAAGTTCTTGAATCTTTNGGNGTNCCAGTTCTAGGCTGGAATACGAATACTTTNCCTGCGTTTTANTTGCGTGATAGCGGCCTTCCAATAAGTGAAGTTACTACCGCTAGTGAAGTCNTNCAGGTTCTCGCTGCTNCTTCATCTCTNGGCCTAGACCATGGNGTGCTTCTGAATGTNCCAATNCCAGAAGAAGCNGCATTNGATTCTGNGGTNATTAATGAGTTNATTCGTTCCTCANTCATTGAGTTGGAAGACAANGGAATCACNGGNCAAGATGTGACTCCTTTCATTCTTGAGAGATTAGCGAAGGAAACTGAAGGNGCAAGCGTCCCTGCGAACATGGCTTTATTAGAAAATAATGCAAGTGTGGCTTGCACAATAGCNAAACTTCTTTAANTATCTAACGGTTTTGGTTGTGGGAAATACGGCCTTTNCCATCGGTGACTCCAGGTAGTTGNGGCTCTGCCATTCCAAGCTTTGCTGCTACTGCTTCTAGAACAAAATGCTCAACCTCTTCCCAGTTGTGGGCTCGGNTTCCATCTAAATGCCGGTTGTATGGTTGGTCNAATATTATGACCTTCCTTCCNTCTTCTTGAAAAGCTTCTATATTGTGAGGNCCNTCATCNATGTANAGATCTGCATGNAGGGCAGATTTTGCTCCGATGAAACATANATCTCTATANGGGATNCTGAACCGGTCTAACCAGTCAGCTGTGTCTCCTGCTGCTANTGCATGGCCCCAGTTNACGTANAGCCGNTGGCTTATGATGCGAATCCAGATCCCCTGATCGGAAAGTCGCCAAAGTGTTTCAGATGCCCCGTCTATCACGGGCATNTCNCGAAACATNCGGTGTTCAACCACAGCTTTCTCATGAAGTCTTTCAAAGTCTTCTGTNGTNAGTCCCCATTCTTCNAATCCCCANCTCCTNTCAAGGGTTAAAGAATCGGGTTCAACTCCTAACTCGTGGGCGACGAGGTCTCTGAAGATGCGGTTATGATCACCACAAACACCGTCAAGGTCAACTCCGAGGACGAATGGAATTTCGATATGCCTTCTCCTTCTTGATGTTACTTATCCAAGAATAGCCTTAGATGATAGTGTCAATGACTATCAAGTGAACGGATTGGAATTCATGGAAGTTACAGTAATTCAACATGCTTTAATTAATGAGAAGTTAACTGTTCTTCGTGATGTTGAAACATCTAACGAAAGGTTCCGAGAAGCGCTTAACGACCTATCTTTTTTCCTTATTTACGAAGCTTTACGAGAAATCGAAATGGTTGGAAAGGATATTCATACTCCTTTAGCTAAAACAAAGGGATTTTTCCTTGAAGATTACCCTGTTCTTGTCCCGGTAGTTCGGGCTGGTTTAGGGATGCTTGATGCCGCTTTAGCTCTCCTCCCTCGATCACAGGTTGGTTTCTTGGGAGCTAGACGGAACGAAACAACTTTTGAACCAGAGGAATACTTGAATACGATCCCTGAAGATCTCAATGGCTCTCACGTTATTGTTCTGGATCCCATGCTCGCTACTGGAGGGTCACTGCTTCACACACTTGAGATTGTTCGTTCCTCAGGTGCGGGAAGTATTTCTGTGATCTGCGTAATTGCCTCACCAGAAGGAATTGAAACTATTTCTTCATCATCTTATTCAGGAGATCTTTTCCTTGCAGCCATTGATGAGAAGCTAAACGAAACAGCTTTTATTCTCCCTGGGCTTGGAGATGCAGGCGATAGACAATTTGGGGCGATGTAACATTAAGTTTCACTCAACATATTTTCTTAAAAGTATTTCAATTTCCGAACCTATAACATCAAGAGTTCCTATAGATTGGATTTCCGCCTTAGCGATCTGAGAGTTCTCTGAAACAGTAGTAACCATTTCCATGTAAATTTTTACCATAGGTTCTGTCCCGCTTGGACGAACTAGCACCCGTATCTCTTCTCCTATCTCCAGTTTTACCAAATCTGCTAATGGCAGCGAAGAGCGTTCATCAGACTGCAAGTAATCCGTTACCGAACTTACTCCCCCTACAGAAAATTCGCTTGGCGGATTTTCCCTTAACCCTTGCATCGCTGATTGTAAGCAATTCTCGGATTGCGCACCTTTGAAGCGAACTCTCCTTGTGGTAGTCACATGATGTCCATAACGGAGTGAAAACTCTTCTAACTTTTCAAGGATGCTTTTTCCATTTTTTTGACAGTTTGCGTGAACTTCTGCAAGAAGAAGCGCTGCTGCTATGCCATCCTTATCTCGAACTGCTTCTGTCGTTGCATATCCTAGAGCTTCTTCATAACAGAAAATCGGTGTCTCTGAATTATTTCTATATGCTTCAGGAATTATCCACTTGAATCCAGTAAGGGTTTCTTTATGGTGTATACCGTTTGCAGCTGCGATCTTAGACACCAATGAAGAGCAGACAATTGTTGATACTACTTTTCTAGTATTTCCTTTCGTCTTCTCAGCCATTCTGTCGAAAAGCAAGGCTCCTATCTCATCTCCTGAAAGTGTTCGCCAATTCCCATTACCTGTTGGGATGGCTGCAGCTAGCCGGTCCCCATCTGGGTCGTTCGCAATTGCAAGGTCGGCATCAGTTTCAATTGCTAGATCCAGTAGAAGGTCCATTACGCCTTCCTCTTCGGGGTTTGGAAATGATGTCGTTGGAAAGTCAGGATCAGGTTCAACTTGAGACTTCACGGGGATTAATTGGCCAGAATTTGAGGAAGCAAAAACTGTGTTTATAGAGTCCCAGGCGACTCCATGCAGTGGCGAATACGCTATTCGGAGTTCAGGTGAATCTCCATCAACGCTAGACGCTATTCTTTCACAGTAAGACTGCCAAACATCATCACCTAAGATGGTTGTGATTTCTTTCGCTTCTGGAATGATGGTGGGAGGAAGCGGCGATGATTTGATTAGCGTCTCTATCTCTTGATCAATTGGTGCTCGTAGTTGTGCCCCGTCATTAAGAAATATTTTGCATCCGTTATCAGAAGCTGGGTTATGTGATGCGGTAACCATTACTCCAAGATCTGTTTTGAGGTGGCGAACAGCGTATGCAAGAACGGGAGTAGGGATAAAGCGAGGGAAAAGACAAACTTCAATTTCGTGTGCGTTCAGGACCCTACAAATATCTTGTGCAAAAATTTGGCTTTTCTGACGTGCGTCATATCCAACAACAACTATTGCATGTGGGTTGAGATATGCGGAAATTCCATACGCTAGTCTTCGAACTGTTACTCGATTCATTCTGTTGGGCCCAGGTCCGAGAGGCCCTCTCAATCCAGCTGTTCCGAATTTTAGGTGGTTGTTGAATAGTTCTTGGATTTTTTCTTTTTCCCCTTTTGTAAGTAATTCATTTATTTCATTACGTGTTTCAGGATCTGGGTCATGCTCTAACCACTCTTGGACATCAGATATATGTTCTATTGCATCACGGGAGTCCATGGTTGGTTATGGATACAGTTCTTTTGAAATAACTTCTTGCAAAGGTGAGAGCGGCCTAGCTCCAGTGTGGACAATGATCTCTGAGGCGGCTATTGAACCAATTCTGCCGCACGTTGCAAGATCTAATCCTCTGGTATAGCCAAACAGGAAACCAGCGGCGTACAAATCTCCAGCTCCTGTTGAATCAATAATTTGTTGCACAGGTTTGGCTTCTATTTCTATGGTTTCTCCTTGGCTAACGATTACGGATCCTTTCTCCGCACGGGTGAGGCAGGCGATCTCTACCCTGCCTTTTATCCAGTTGATTGCTTCTCTAAAGGTTTCATAGCCGCTTAATGCCTGAATCTCTTCTTCGTTTCCGAAGAGAATATCTATAGGTCCGTTCACGAGGTCAATCCAGTCCTGATGATGCCGCATAACACAAAAACTATCTGAGAGGGTAAATGATATTTTCCTTCCGGCATCTTTCGCTATTGCAATAGCGGAGCGGATAGTATCCTTCGTTGCTTCAATATCCCATATATAACCTTCGCAATAAAGAACTTTTGATCCTTCGATAAGGCCAACGTCAAGATCCTCCTTATATAAGGTCGTGCTAATTCCTAAAAAAGTGTTCATCGTTCGGGCGCCATCAGGAGTCACAATGATCATTGATCGTGCAGTAGGTGGCCCATCTTCTGCTGGGCTTACGGAATAATGGACTCCAGCAGCGTGAATATCATGAGAGAAGACTTCTCCGAGGTGATCGTTTCTTACCTTCCCGATATACCCGGATGATCCTCCTAGCGATGCTATTCCAGACATTGTGTTGGCGGCTGAACCGCCAGAAGTTTGGATGGTTGGGCTCATACTGTTGTAGAGATCTATTGCGGTTTTCTCATCTACTAACGCCATAGATTCTTTTATGAGTTGAAATTCTTCAAGAAATGCTTCTGATTCGTGGCTGATTACATCAACGATCGCGTTACCTATACCTGTTACATCAAAGGTTGTTTCTATGGGAGTTTCACTTGGTTGCATTTTGGTTTATAACGTTCTTTATGACGCCTGTTCCTCAGCATAAGCTAACGCGTCTTCCCATGTAACCCCATCGGTAATCATCTGTTTATATTGCATAACATGGCGGGGTCTATTGAATCCAAGGATTCCTACTAATTTCCCTTCGCGTCCATAGGCGGTGGCGAAACGCCTTTCTTCTGTTGAGCCAGTCACTATTTTTATTTCGTCTGTTGATCGGGTTCGACCGGCAAGTTGAATTTTTCTATCAAATTGGTCGGTCCAAAACCATGGAGTTGGTGTATAGGGTTCTTTGTGGCTGCTTCCAGCGAGTAATCTTCGTGCAGCGAATATGCCTTGTTCAACTGCGTTGTCCCAATGCTCAACTCTCATATGTTCATTGAATAGTTGATTAGGCCAACGAGCGACGTCCCCTGCTGCGACTATTCCAGGAACAACTTCACAGGTTTCGTTGCAAAGAACTCCATTGTCAAGCGGAAGTCCGCTTTCTTCCAACCAGTCCGTATTCGGTTTTACACCGATACCTATTATTACAAGGTCAGCATCAAGTTCTGTCCCATCTTGCAGCACAACTTTTTCAACCCTTTTACCACCTTTAAACGACTCCACTGGAATTCCCGTGATGACTTTCACTCCATGGTCACGATGTACATCTGCGGTTACATTGCCCATTTCAGGACCTAGAACTCTTTCAAATGGAACGTCAGCTGCTTCAACCATGGTTACATCGAGTCCTCGTTGCCTTGCCGTCGCTGCAACTTCAGCACCGATAAATCCGGCACCAACAACTACAACTTTCTGAGGGGTTGCTTCAAATTCCTCACGGATAGCTAGAGCATCATCTAGACCACGTAGCGTGTAGATTCCTTCGAGGTCACCAGCCATACGAAGTGATATGCAACGAGCGCCAGTTGCAATCACAAGTCCATCAAATGAAAGTGCGGGTCCAGAATCAAGGGTGAGAGTTTTTTCTTCTACGTTAAGGTTGTTCGCTCTCTTCCCAAGGTGCCATTCAATGGAAAGTTCATCATTCTTAATTGGATCGGTAAGCGCGATTCTTTCTATATCCCAATCTCCTGAAAGGATTTGTTTGGACAAAGGTGGCCTGTCGTAAGGAAGGTGTGGTTCATCCCCAACGAGGTGAAGATTTCCTTCAAATCCTTCCCCTCGGAGAGTTTCAGCCGCTCGTAACCCCGCGAGAGACGCTCCGACGATAACAATCTCTTTCAGTTATCAGCCCTCAGCTATTGCAATTGCCTGCTTCGGACAACGTTGGGCTGATTCTTCTACTTGTGCTCGCAAGTCTTCACCTGGTTCTTCAGCCAAAATATAAAGAAAGTCATCATCTCGAACTTCAAATACTTCAGGAGCTATTTGCATGCAAATAGCGTTACTTTCACAAAGATCAAAATCAACTTCAACACGGTAACCCATTTTATCCTCCATTGCGATCTTCTCATAGCATAGTGCATTCGGAGAGGATGTTGCTCAATCTCCGACGACGATTTCGTTAGGTTGACAGCTGGCATTTGCAGACTTCCGGTCAATAATCCGATTCTCACCACTAGTTACCAGAATCATTCCATCCTGTTCTTGCACTGCATATAGCCAAAGACTTAAGGCTTGACATAGCGACTCAGCCGTGTTTATTTCCTTCTGATCTAGGATTTTATTTTCATCCGGCAGAAAGCCTTCTAACCCTGAGATCTCTATGCCGTTGAAAATGATTGAAATTTCAGCTTTTTCATTCCAGTCCGTTTCGGGATAATTTGTTGAAAGAAAATTCTCTAGTTCTGCCTGAAAAGCATTCTGGGTAGTGATAACCAAATTTTCCACAACTTGGCTACTGATCTCACAGTTTCGGGTATTAAAAGCTTGGAATGAATTCTGCGCGTTTAAAGCCTCCGGATCGAACGTTGCTGCAAATAACTGATCCAAATCTGTTATCTCAGCAATATCAGCTGACGTGTTTCGGATTTTGGTTACTACCTTTCGGACTTCTGAAGGCGCTAACGTGATCAATAAATCAAGTTCTTTAATTGGTAAATTTGTATCTGGAATTCCGAGATCAAGATTCTTTGAAATCAAATCACAATAGGCATCTATGTCACCATCAGATTTTCCACCACAAGATGCAACAATCATTGAGAGTAGTATTACTGCAACTGATACCGTCAGTATTCTTCGTATCGTAAATCTTGGATTCTTAGCAGCCATTCTTGACCTTGCGTTAATTATGCGATTGGTTTATCTTTCCCAACTACCCACATAGCGAAATACTGGGCTCCTCCGCCATACGCGTGACCCATTGCTTTTCGAGCTCCTTCTACCTGATGATCACCTGCCATCCCTCGAACTTGGAGGGCGGCTTCTGCGAAACGGATCATTCCCGATGCTCCTATCGGATTAGATGAAAGCACACCACCGGAACAATTAACAGGAAGGTCACCACCTTCGATGTGTGTTGCTCCTGATTCAACTAGTTTCCACCCATCGCCACGTTCGCAGAATCCAAGGCTTTCCAACCACATTGGTTCATACCAGCTAAAGGGAACGTACATTTCAACAACATCTATTTCTTCTCTGGGGTTTGTAATCCCTGCTTGATTCCAGAGGTCTTCAGCACACTCTCGACTAGCTAATGGATTAACTTCATCACGTCCAGGGAAGTTATTTGCTTCACTTCGCATTGCACCCGCATGGATCCAAGCTGGGTTCTCAGCTTTATCTGCTTCTTCCTCATTGACGATTACCATTGCTGCTGCCCCATCGGAAGAAGGGCACGTTTCTGAGTATCGAATTGGCTCCCAAAGCATAGGAGATTCCACCACTTGGTCAAACGTTAGGTCAGGTTGATGCAAATGCGCATAAGGATTCAGAAGTGCGTGTTGCCGGTCTTTAAACGCAACCATGCATCCGATAAGTTCTGGGGCTTGTGTAGCTTCCATGTATTGCCTAATAATTGGGGAGAAATAGCCTCCAGCTCCTGCATTAATTGAAACTTGAAAAGGTTGCTTCAAACTCAAAGCCCACATGGCATTCGATTCACTCTGTTTTTCCCAAGCAACTGTCAATACTCTTTTATGCACGCCCGAATGCACAAGTGATGCTGCTACCAGAGCTGTTGATCCACCTACTGAACCGGCAGTGTGCACTCTAAGCATTGGCTTACCAACGCATCCAAGCGCTTCAGACAAAAATATTTCTGGCATCATGACACCTTCAAAGAAGTCAGGTGCTTTCCCCATAACGACTGCATCTATATCATCCCATTGCATTCCTGCATCCTCTAGGGCACGTTGAGCAGCTTCACGCACTAACCCAGGCATTGATACATCACCTCGAGTAGCTGAGAATTTTGTCATTCCTACTCCAACGACTGCTGCTAGTTCCCCGCCTGTGCCCATTAGTTACTCTCCCCAGAAAGTACGCAAACTAAATTCTGCTGCAGTAGTGGTCCTGCTGTCGCATGGGCTAGGGCCCTGTTCGCTTGTACATCCCAAATTCCTCTAGCTGCTTCTGCTATTCGCAAAAGCCCTGATGCCATAAGAGTGTCCGCTTTGATCGAATACGACCGTTGACTATGGTTCGGAGTTTCAGGAAGTCCTATTTCTTTTCTAAGTAAAAGATCTTGAGTTGTATATGCGGCGTGAAGTTCTGCGATGTCTATTGGCCCATCATGAACTCCTGCTTTTTCCGCTGCGAGCCGTGCTGAAGGAACAGCGGTAAGGTCCCGTACTCCAAAGTGGTGTGCATCAATTCGGTGGTCTATTCCTGTGATCCAAGCAGGTTTCTCACATAGCTCTTCAGCTTTTCCCTCAACTGCGAGAATCATAGCTACTCCACCATCTGCATATGTAGGACAATCAGCTTTCCGGAGTGGATCGGAAAGCATAGGCTGTGAAAAGTACTCTTCTCGGCTTTCAACAGTCCCAGCCCGAACTGCACAATCTGCCAATTGGTCAACGGTTATTATTCCTTGCTCTAATAGTGTGCGGGCTTGAAGCCCTGCGACTGCGTGAGCATCCGGCCAGAGTGGCGCTATGTAATATGGGTCGAGTTGGGTAGAGAGAACGTCTTGCAGTGATCCGGGTGAGGGTTTCCCATAGGAGTATACGAGTGCGGTATCTATTACGCCCATTTGGAATTTCACCCATGTTTCATAAAATGCCCATGCCCCATCCATTTCTACGTGGCTTTCTGCAATCGGGGGGACAGGGCCAACTGCATCGAGGGTCATCACAAAGGAGAACGCTTGGCCGGCAAGAAAATCTGAACTTCCTGAGCAGGTGAAGCCGATATCGGTTTGGTCGAGCCCTGTTTTCGTTCGTACCTCAGTAATTAGTGGCACCATCATCTCAACTTCATTGTCTAACATTTTCTCTTCTTGACGGCTGGCGGCTGCAACAACGGCGACTTTACGCATTGGTTTGATCTTCTTTCCCCACATGCCAACCTCTGACTCCGGCTGCTTCAAAGGGTATATCTGGTTCACCAGTTGGTTTCCAATAGAGAATGTTTTCGGCGGTCATTCCTATTTCTTCATCTGGTTTCCAGACTGCTTCGACCCTCATGCCGATCCGGCATTCCTCGGGTGGGCATTCAGCAACAAGGTTGAGAAACCCGATATCTGCGCCATCTAGAAATATCCACGCTGAAATATAAGGGAGGTCTAGTTCTCTTCCGGGGATAGGAACGTTTGTCACGCAGAATGATCCGATGTGACCGGTGTGTGGCATCTCTATGAACTCGTCACAAAGTGCGCCATGTCTAGAATCGGCTCCTCTTGGAGGGACAAGGACAGCTCCATCAACGGGTGAAACAACGCCAAGAATTTTTTTGTTAGCAAATTCTCGCAAATATGTTTGGGCTGCCACGCCAGGTGTAAATGTGTATTCCATACGGATTGGAGTTCTTACAGACTGAACTGGTTCTACTCCATCGAGCGATGATGGGACGCTGATTTCAGTCATCGTCACCCTCCATAGGGAGGAAACCTTCAATATCTTTTATGTGACCTTCTGTTTTTTCACGCCATTTGATGCGCACGCGAGTACCCGTTTTCAGTGATTCAGGATTATCAACAAGGACAGCGTGTAGAAGTGGGGTGTCTGCCCCATCAAGTTTGATCATCGCTAGCGCATGCGGGCTGTCCCATGGTGATTGATCTCGGGGTTCCTGAACCCACGTCCATGTAATAACCTCACCAGTCTGATCAACTTCAACCATATCAGTTAATCCTTCCGACGTTTCAGGGTCATATTCTGTTGGTGGGACCAGAACGCTTCCATCTTTTCTCTTAATTCCAAGTACTATTTTCTCTCGTAACCCAGTGAGGAACGCTCCTATTACCGGACCTGTTGTCCGAGTGAATGGGTATTCAAGAACTAGGGGTGCGCTTAGGCGTTCGTGTGACTCCACTATATTTCCTTAGAGACCTTTTTCTTAGAACTCGATGACTTGACGGATAACTTCACCTTTTCGCACTGCTTCCAAGGCAGGGTTGATCTCGTCAATCTTTATTCGTCGGGTAATCATGCCTTCCAAGTCCAATTTCCCTTGTTTATAGAGTCGTAAGAGTTTGTGGAAGTCGCTTCTGACGTCAGTTCCTCCGTAGTATGAGCCAACTAGAGTTTTTTCCATGAAGAAGAGTTCAAATGCGCTGAATTGGACCATTTCTTCGGCTCTTCCTACTCCGACAATGCATGCGGTTCCGCCGCGTCGAATAGCATCAAAAGAAGCACGCATTGTTATAGGGTTTCCTATGCATTCCAGAGCGTAGTCAAAACCGTCACCACCAGTGATTTCTAGTTTTGCTCCGTCTACGTCTTCTGGCTTCACTGCATGGGTGGCTCCGAATCTTCGAGCGTCATCAAGTTTGTCGTCGTTAAGATCAACAGCGACAATTTCGGCAGCTCCGGCAATACGTGCGCCTTGGATAGCTGCTACTCCCACTCCACCAGCTCCGTAGACAATGACTGAAGAACCTGGTGTTACTTTGGCAGTATTTAGCGCTGCTCCAGCTCCCGTCATTACACCACAGCCGATAAGTGATGCGATATCCAATGGAATATCCGGATCAATTTTTACTACTGCCTGTTTAGGTAAAAGTGTTTTCTCAGCGAATGTTCCTGCCCCAGCCATTGCGTGGACATCTTCATTGCCTTCTCGGAAATGGGGAATCATCATTGACCCGAACTGAACGGTCATGCATAGGTTTGGGCTTGTGTGGTCTACGCAGAATCTACATCCGCCGCAGGGTGGTGACCAGACAACTATGACGTGGTCTCCAACAGCGACCTCTGTGACATTTGCACCAATTTCCTCAATGATTCCCGCTCCTTCGTGCCCAAGCACAGCTGGTGCAGGTTGAGGGATAGTGCCGTTCATTGCTGACACATCTGAATGGCAGACTCCGGTGTGGGTAATTTTGACGATTACGTCATCTGGGCCTGGGTCGTTTACTTCAATAGTGTCGGTGACGTCTAGATCTTGATCACCGGTATTGCGCAGTACTGCTGCCAGCATTTTGGAACTCCCGTCTTTTTAGCTTCATTATGAAAATAGGCTGCTTATGGGAAATTGTAAAACTGTCAACCAATATCTGAATGGTTAGTTATGTAGAGGACTTAGGATAAATAGATGGATCAGATTCACCAATTGGAGAATAAGACAGGGAGACTCCTTTGGAGAGGGTTCACTAAAGCTTGCCCTCTATGCGGCAATAGGAAATTGTTTCGTCGCTGGGTTCACATGGTTGATCGTTGCTCAAAATGTGGTCTTCGTTTTGAAAGAATCGAAGGACACTGGATTGGCGCTGTTGGAATGAACACAATTTTTTCTTTTGTTGTTCTTGTTTTCGGGTTAGCTACTTTTTTTCTCATTACTTATCCGAATGTTCCTATGGGTTCCTGGGTTTTCATTTTCGCAGGTGTTTATGGTTTTGTTCCGTTGATTTTTTATCCGAATTCCAAAACGTTGTGGACTGCCATAGATATTTTGATGCGTCCCGTTGTTGAGGAAGATTTTCAAAATGAGGGAATTCCTGAATAATGGGTCGTTAATGGGATCGTTCATAGTGGTAGCGTTGGCAAAATGGTATTAATTGATGTTCTTCTTAGTTCCGACCTTGAGTCATCGGGTTCATACGCTTCGGACCTAAGCG
Organism: Acidimicrobiaceae bacterium; assembly: GCA_002709645.1. Lineage (GTDB taxonomy): Bacteria > Actinomycetota > Acidimicrobiia > Acidimicrobiales > UBA8592 > UBA8592. Next base: position 15,807 of record PAQG01000003.1, on the reverse strand, counting down.
ATGCCGGTGTAGATGGCCTCTTCACCTATGAGGGCAAGTCTGATGTTTTTTTCCCTTTGGTGCGTGCCGGTGAAGTCACCGATTGCATGCTTTACACGAATGTAGCTATCGCTATTCCTAGAAGCCCGATGCACCTTGCGTATCAGGCTTGGGACCTTCAGCGGTTGTCAAAGGGACGGTTTGCCCTGGGGTTAGGTTCTCAGATTCGACCCCATATTGAAAATCGTTATGGAAGTATATGGGAAAGCCCCCTTGGGCAAATGGAAGAAATTATCCTCGCTACGAAAGCTATTTTTTCTAGTTGGCAGGATCAGGCTCCTTTGAATTTTTCTGGGAAGTGGACACGTCATACTTTGAGTTCACCGATGTTGACTCCTGAACCATTGCCTTTCGGACCGCCCCCAGTTTGGTTAGCCGCTTTAGGACCAAAGATGACTGCGCTTGCTGGCACTGTAGCGGATGGTCTTCTTGTCCATCCTTTCACTTCACAAACACATCTTGAGTCGCATACCCTTCCCAATTTGCATGCAGGGTTGGCTAAGCGTTCAGGTAGCGATGACAATTTCGTTACCACTATTGGCGCTATTGTCGGCATTCATGACGGTACAGAAGAGAGTATCCGCCGCACCGATGCAGTTGTTAGAGGGTTGCTTGGATTTTATGGTTCGACACCTGCGTATCGGCCTGTTCTTGAAACTCATGGTTGGGGGGATCTACAACCGGAACTTCGCCGATTAACCAAAGAAGGGCATTGGGATCAATTGGGATCTGTTTTCAGTGCTGAGCAAGTTGAAATACTGTCTACCGTTGGGCAAGCGGAAAGAGTTGGTGTGGAACTTAAAGCACGGTTTGGCGGAATAGCTGATCGGTTAGCACTGTCTATACCGCAGGGAATAAGTATGACCGATTTATCTATTCTGGTTGAAGCAGTAAAGAACTAGCGTTTAAAGTCACTGTTTTCGAACTGGTCTTTGAGGACGTTCTTCGTGATTTTCCCAGATGGGTTTCGAGGAATGCTATCGATAATTTCTAGTTGCTCAGGGATCGCATTTCTTCTTAACCCTGCTTCATCTAGATAGGTTTTCATCTCCTGTATCGTGAGGGGGTCAGTTCCTTCGTTCGTTGATAGAACGGCGCAAGCTCGCTCGCCAGTCACTTCATCGGAAAGACCGATTACTGCTACGTCCTGCACAGATGGGTGTTGGAAAAGAAGGTCTTCGACTTCTTTGGCTGAGATGTTTTCGCCATGGCGAATAATGACGTCTTTTAGTCGCCCGGATATGACAACGTATCCGTCGCTATCAATGACTCCTAGGTCTCCAGTTCGGAAATACCCATTTTCATCAAAAGCGTCTGCATCAAGATCTGAGTCAAGGTAGCCGAGCATTAATTGTGGGGCTTTGGCTCTAAGTTCGCCTTCTTCACCGGCTTCTGCTAATTGGCCGTCAGATTTTATAGCGATCAGTTCCACTCCAGGCATTGCCTTTCCTTCGGTGGTGGATAGTTTGTCGTCTGGGTCGGTACTCGCTCCCATTGTTAATATTGGTGCTTCAGTGAGGCCCCATCCGGAGACAATGCCGGACCCACCGAGTTCTGACTTAACTTCTCCGTGTAAAAGCAGTGGTTTGGGGGCACCGCCACCGGGGAAATTTTTTACATTCGGGAAAAGCATTTGTTCTGGTTGTTTGCGTTGCGCAGCGAGGTACGCCATATGAAATGGTGTGCCAGCACCAGGGTGAGTGCAGTTTTCTCGAGATAAGAATTCGGTTGTCGTGATGGGGTCGAATGCGGCATCACAAAGCAGTGTTGCCCCTGTTTGGAGAGCAGTGAATAACCATGTGAGTCCCCCGATATGTGGAAATGGGAATACGAGTGCGGGCCTGTCGCCTAATTGGACATCTAGTCGTTCACCCATGCTGTCACCGATTGCTGCGATTGATGTATCGGTATGTTTGGCCCCTTTGGGATCAGCGGTTGTTCCTGAGGTGTAACACAACCAACGAAGTTCATTTTCTGTTGGTGCCGTGTATGGAGGCAAGTCGGTGACGTCGCCTTTGGGAAAGTTATTTGGTGACACAGGGATGTGAGTTAATCCTTCAACGTTGGTTTCGATTTTGTCGCCCATCTCTCCAAAGTCAAAGCCCCGAAATTCACCTGGGGTGATCAATATTTTTGCGTTGGCTTGCCTGACACAAAAACCGACTTCGCGCTCACGGTAAATAGCGATAATTGGGTTTTGGATTGCACCCAAGCGGCTTAATGCCGCTGCAAGGATGACTGTTTCATTCCATGTTGGGAGTTCCCATGCAACAACGTTTCCGTTCTGCAATCCGAGTGTATGGAATCCAGCAGCCATTTCTTCAGCTGCGGAATGGTATTCAGCGAAAGTCATTCTGCGACCTTGTTCGTCTACAAGCATTTCAATATCTGGAGAGGTCTCTGAGCGTTTGACGACGAGGTCCCAAAGATTTGTTTCAACCAATTTCACCTTCGCTCCTTCCGATAGTCTCTAGTTTGGTAGATGAATTACGTGATGGCTAGCTGACAACTTCAATATGGGCCTGAAGATGGGTTTCTTCTTCGTTGACCCAGTCTTTTGTTTTCGCATAGTCAACCATTTTCAGGAATTTTAATTTCCATTCTTGTGTTACCTGCTCGCCAACATTGTTCAGGATCCAATTGATGGGAACCCAAATATGCTGATCATCAGCAACGTAGGCGCCATTGCCTATAGCGGCCGCTGTTTGTGACGCGTTCCCGTCGGTTGCTCTGATTTCAAAAGCTGTTAAGGTCTCTGCCTCGTGGATGGTAGCTTCGTTTGCGTTTGCAGTGATTTTGATGAACACGATTTGAGTCTATCGTTTAGGAAATGCCAAAAAGCGTTACCTCCGCTAGTCTTCGGATATGACGATGCCACAGACAGTTTTGACAGATCAACTTGAGTTTCCAGAGGGTCCGGTAGTGATGGATGATGGGAGTGTCATTGTCGTTGAGATTGCTGGTCCTCGCTTAACACGTGTGAATACGGATGGTTCAATTGAGGTAATCGCCGAGTGGGAAGATTTGGGTTCGGCCGGTCCTAATGGTGCGGCGGTAGGGCCTGATGGGCATATGTATGTCTGTAATAATGGTGGGTTTATTTGGTCTGAGGTGAAAGGGATGCGTTGGCCGGTTGATCCAGTTACAGGAGCAAACCAGGCTTCAAATTACGTGACGGGTTCCATAGATCGTGTCAATATTGAAACAGGTGAGATAACGCCGGTGTATCAGGACTTTGAGGGCGATCATCTTTGTGGCCCTAACGATATTGTGTTTGATGCTGCGGGTGGTTTCTGGTTTACCGATCTTGGTAAACAGCGCCGTCGAGAGATAGATAAAGGAGCCGTTTATTATGCTCAACCAGATGGTTCTTCTATATCTCGAGTGATTGACAATCTGGACCACCCGAATGGTTGTGGTCTCTCTCCTGATGGAAGCACGCTTTACGTAGCCCAAACAACCACTGGTAGATTATGGGCGTTCGATATTGAAGAACCGGGTATTTTGAAAAATCCAAAGGGTGTCTGCATCGCGAACACTTTAGCTTCGCTTGATTCAATGGCTGTAGAAGCGGACGGAACTGTTGTCGTAGCTGCTCTTCGGGATGGGATACTGGTCGCTCGGCCCGATGGCTCCCATGAATTTCTAGAGATTGATGGTCCTTTAATCACCAACGTAGCTTTCAGTCGTGAAGGTAAGAATCTTGCTTACGTTACAGAGTCTGCTTTGGGTTCTTTATTGGTCGTTGATTGGCCAAGAGCAGGTCTTGAACTGGCTTATTCTCATTAAGCGTTTAATGACCCTCTGACGGATGTTCGCCCAGTGAACGCTATAAAACGGTCCACGGCGTTATCCGAGTTTGTTTCTACAGCAGGGTTGAAGCGCCCAGGTCCCCGCATGGCTTCTTCGCGAAGGGCCATCAGGTTATGGGCTTCTTCTGCCATCACCTGCGGAATCCCATGATCAAGACCACTTGCATCTGTAATATCCCATGTGTGCGTGAGTGTATCTACCCAGATAATTCCAAGAAAGTCATCAACAGTCATTTCGCCAAATGGTGTCTGGATGGTTTTCGCAAGGCTTTGTTGATCCCATCGGCTGATGGACCATTCTGCGTGTTTCTGAGCGAGGGTTAGCGGGTCAATACCTGTACTTGTATTCGTGGTTTCTCCATCGATATTGTCGACCATGTTCATTACCAATGTGGCATGTTCTACTGCATCAGCGACACACCAATCTTCACAGCAGGTTTGCGCATCAGCAGTTGATACTGCCGAAGCAGCAGCAAAAAGGCTAGTTGCGTATGCATATCGGGCAGCGTTGTAGCTTACGGTGGCCTCAAGGGTCTGAATGGGTATGTACGAAGATTGTGAGTTCATTTTTTCCTTTGGTTAGTTTCCGACTCCAGCCTTAGCTTTCATCGCTATATGTTTCCCGAGTTCTGCTAGCTGAGCTGAACCACCACCCAACATATTTTCCAGTTGTTTCACCCATAGGAAGTAGCGGTGTACGGGATAGTCAACGTCGGCTCCCATTCCACCATGGAGATGTTGTACATCGTGAACTACTTTTTGACCCACCTCAGCTGACCACCATTTCGCAGCTCTAACCTCTTCCGAAGCAGGGTAACCCGCATCCAATCGCCAAGCTGCCTGCCAGAGAACGAGTCGCATTGCATCAGTTCCGATATAGCAATCCGCTGCTCGCTGGGTAACTGCTTGATTGTGGGATAGTGGACGGCCGAACTGTTCACGTTCACTCGTGTATTCGGCCATCATTTCTGTTGCTTTAGCACAACAGCCAACTGCAACAGCTGCAATCGCTGTGTGTACTCGTTCAAGGATCCAGATAATGGAGAAATTACCTTGCCCTACTTCGCCAAGAAGTTCTGCCTCTACTTGATTTAGGTCCAATTGGGCATGGATTTCACGGTTCGTTGTTGGACTATTGGAGATAGTTATTCCTTCAGATGGCAGAGGAATCAGGAATAGCGAAATTTCTTCTTCGCCTGTGCGTGCGGTTGCGATCACATAATCTGAGTTGCTTGCTGCCGGTACCGCTGGTTTAGAACCAGTAAGTAACCATTCATTATCTACTAGTTCAGCAGTTAAGGATGTTTGGAGAGGGTTGTTAATCCCCCATTCCTGATAAGCGCCTGTCAAAATGCAGTCACCAGCGATTACCTTCGGGAGAATTCGGGTTTTCTGTTCTGGGGATCCGAATTCAGCAACTGGTAAGGCACCCATAGCCAATGTTGGCAGTAACGGGATAGGAGCGACTGAACGTCCATGTTGTTCAAGCAGTATGCAAAGTTCAAAAAGGCCAAATCCAAGTCCACCTTGGTCTTCTGGCATAGCGATGCCGAGAAGGTTGGCGTTAGCGAGTTCTTTCCATAGATTCTCGTCAAATTTCTCTTCAGTGTTCTCAATTTCTTCAACCCGGTCAAAGGACGATGAGCCTTCAAATATTTGGGAACTTAATTGTTCTAACGCTGCTTGCTCTTCTGAAAGGTCAAAATTCATGGTTTACCGTTTCCCACGGCTCATTCCTAATCCCATCCATGCAACGATTTCTCGTTGGATTTCATTTACTCCTCCACCGAATGTGTTGATTTGAGCAGAACGTCCTGCAGCTTCAAGTTCTCCTCGGAGGGTCGCTCCGGGTGTTCCCCCGCGTAAATGCCCAGTTGCTCCGATAACTCCTAAAAGGAGATGGTAAACATCTGCGACACTTTCGGTTCCATAGACTTTTGCCGTTGATGCGTGATAAGGCTGGAGAGTTCCGGCTTCAACTGCCGTTGTCATTCTCCAATTCATAAGGTTTAAGGCATCGAGTTTTGCTTTACATTTCGCCAAGTCCATCTGAACCCAAGGAATATCAATTACAGAACCGCCATCACCAGTTTCACTAGTCGCAGCCCATTCAACAACGTCATCAAAAAGTCTGAAAGAGAGGACGCTAACTGCTGCAAGACCTACGCGTTCATGGTTTAGTTGACTCGCTATTAACCCCCAACCACCATGTAGGTCTCCGACAAGATTACTGTATGGAACTCTGACTTCGTCATAGTAGGTGGCTGTAGTTGTAGCCTGTCCGACGGTCACGATAGGGGTGAAACTAAACCCAGGAGTATCAGTGGGTACAATAATGATTGAAATTCCTTTATGTTTTTTAGCTTCATGATCCGTTCGGCACGCTAACCAGACATAGTCGGCTTCATTGGCCCCACTTGTCCACATCTTCTGGCCATTAATAACCCATTCTTCGCCATCTTTATCCGCTCTCGTTGTCAACGACAAAAGGTCAGTTCCGGCGCTTGCCTCACTGTAGCCAATTGCAAAAGTAATTTCTCCAGAGAGAATTTTTGGAAGGAAAAAAGCTTTATGTTCGTCACTTCCCATTTCCATAAGTGTCGGACCAACAGTGTTAAGCGTAACGAAAGGCATTGGGGCGTTTGCCCGTACTGATTCATCGTAGAAGATGAATTGATCAGTAGGAGGTCGTCCTTGGCCACCATATTCTTTTGGCCAACCGATACCTAGCATGCCGTCGCTGCCCATTTTTCGGAAAAGTTCTCGGCGGACTGGTGATATTTCGTGGGCTCCTCTTAGGGCATCTCTGACCTCATCGGTCATAAGGTCCGCGAAGTACTCTCTGGCCTCTTTTCGAAAAGCTTGTTGATCTGGGGTTTCTTGTAATAACACTTTTCGCTCCGTAGTGTATCTATGTTTCTACAATAGCTAGCAAAGCTCGGTATGTAAGAATCTTACGTGTATAAACGGAGCATACACACAGCGGTTTAAATTTTTTAAATGCTATAGAGCTTCGTCGCCCTCTTCACCAGTTCGGATTCGTACAAGTCTTTCAATGTTTGACACCCAAATTTTTCCATCACCGATTTTTCCTGTCCGAGCTGCTCCAAGAACCGCATCTACTGCTTTGTCAGAATCTCCATCAGAGACGACGATTTCTAGACGGGATTTAGGGGTAAAGGCGACTTTGTATTCTGTCCCTCTATATGTTTCGGTATGCCCGCCTTGCCTACCGAACCCTTGAGCTTCAGTGACAGTCATTCCTTGCACACCTAAAAGCGATAAGGCTTCTTTAACCTCTTCTACCTGGTGTGGTTTGATAACAGCTGTAATTAATTTCATCTACAAAGTTTCACTTTCTCTCCAAAAGGTATTGAAGTTGTTATTACACTAACACCTTCGAAGCGCTAAGAAGACAAAATTGTGTTACCAGAATGTTAACATTTCTAAAGTGGTTTTTGGATCGTGTATTCGATTATGGCGTTAGTTCGCTCCATACACATCGGCTGGGTCAGGCGCTTCTTTGATGCTCTGGTGAACGAGGTCACCCACTTCAGATACATCCATCTTTCTCTCCCCTACGCTGGCCACTGGTCCATGTTGCCAGCCGTCGCAGACATTAAGTTGACCGCCAGTTGCTTCAAATGTTCTTCCTGTTACATCACATTCGGGGCTGATCAGCCAAGCAACGAGTGGTGAGACATTATCTGGTGACTTCTCATCGAATTGTCCGGCTTTCACATCATCTGCGGAGTAAAAAATTCCTTCCGTCATTCTTGTTCTCGCATCTGGGGCGATGGCATTGACTTTGACCCCGTACCGACCCCATTCGCTTGCTTGTTGAATTGTGAGTAAGGCAATTGCTGCTTTGGCTGCGGCGTAATTTCCCTGCCCGACTGAACCCATTAAACCGGCGCCTGAACTCGTGTTAACTATTCGAGCGTTCACATCTTCTCCGGCCTTTGCGAGATTTCTCCAATGGTCAATTGCATGCCGTGCAGGAGCGAAATGCCCTTTTAAGTGGACTCGGATAACGCTATCCCATTCTTGTTCGCTCATACTTGCGAGCATCCTGTCTCGCAAGAAACCAGCGTTACAAACAAGCCCATCTAGGCGCCCCCAGACTTCAATAGCTTGTGAAATCATTTCGCTTGATTGCTCCCAATCAGCAACATCAGCGCCGTTGACTATTGCGTCCCCGCCAAAGCTTTGAATTTCATTTACAACGTCCTGGGCTGGTCCTTCTCCACCTTGACTTCCGTCTCGTTCAACCCCTAAATCGTTGACAACGACTCGAGCTCCTTGACGGGCCAGTTCAATCGCATGGGATCTTCCAAGACCCCGTCCAGCTCCGGTTACGATCACTACTTGACCTTCACAGATACCCATACCTTCTCCTCTTGGTGGCGTGAACGTCTCTCTAGAGGCTTTCACTGATCTCTGCCACAGTAGCATTTGTGATTTCATAAAGTTTGGTTGGAACGATAGGAAAACATGAGTCAGGGGTACCCGCTGCTGCCCACACTTGATCATAAGCGTTCAGGTCAGCGTCCATGATGGTTTGGATTTGTTGAGGGTGACCGAATGGTGGCGTTCCCCCGATTGAGAAACCAGTTGTCGTTTTGACTACTTCTGGTTTTCCAATAGTCAAATTTTCGGCGTTGAGGATCTCCATTACACGTTTCTCATCTACTCTGTTTTTTCCCGAAGCTAGTATCAAGACCGGTGTATTATCTGCAACAAAAACAAGTGATTTGACAATTTGGCCGAGTTCGCAGCCTACGGCTTTTGCTGCATCAGCGGCGGTTCTTGTTCCTTCTGGAAAGTGTTGAATCTCTGGATGAAAACCCCATGCTTGAGAAGCTTCCCGAAAGCGATCATTAGCTTTCATGGTTTCATGGGTTACCGTGCGCCCCGAATTAACCTACCGGGGCGTTCTCCGGTGTCTTTCCCATGATCGCGAGTGATGTGTCCAGCCACAATCGTGTAATCATATCCTGTTGCTTCTTGTAGTAATCGTCGCCCGCCTGCAGGGAGATCATGAGCCATTTTAGGTCCATAGAGCGTTAGCGCGTCATAGTTGATGACGTTAATGTCTGCTCGTTTACCTGCTTGTAGTGTTCCACGGTCATTGAGTCCATACAGGGTTGCTGTGTCCTGTGTTTGCTTTTTAACGATCCATTCCAATGGTAGTTTCTCACCTCGTGTCCGATCACGAGTCCAGTGGCTGAGCATAAATGTTGGGATTGATGCATCGCAGATCATTCCGCAGTGGGCTCCTCCATCTGATAAGCCCGAAACAGCTTGTGGATGCAGGAGCATTTCTCTAATCACATCGTGGTTTCCATCGACGTAATTAAAGATTGGCATCATACCCATAGCGTGACCGTCGTTTTCAAGCATGTAGTCGTAAAGGACTTCTTCTGGGGTGGAATTTACCGTTTTCGCTATTTCGACAAAGCTTTTGCTTGGATCTGGTTCATAGTCTGGGATTTCTCCAAGCGGATAAAGACGGTGCAGCATTACTTGGACCATTCTGGTCATCCCATCAAAGACAATATTCGGGTTGGCGGGTTCATCCGTTTCGTTCAGGATGGCATTCCTGACTGTTTTTTGTTTTAACTGGGAAACGAGTTCGGAATGGGGCAGATCAGCTATTTGCAAAAATGTTGGGCGTTTGGCAAAGGCATGATGTGTTTGCAAGCCGATTAATAGACCAAAGGGCCGGCCGGCAACTTGCGGGAAGCACTGGCTGCCCTGTTCTGTTGCTTCAAGTGATTCTGATAAGAGTTGTTCCCATAACCGTGGTTCGCTTTCGTTCTGCAGTAGAGCGAATGTGACTGGGCGTTCAATTGTTGCTGAGAGTTGTCTCATCCATTTCATTTCTGCCGGGGCTTTGACAAGGTCTTGCCCGTCAGCACCTGCGGGGGCGAGTTCGAATACGCCGGATCCAGCATCGCGTAATGCTTCTCCTAATCCATAGAGTTCATCTTCAGCTGCGAATGTTCCAGGGACTGGTTCCCCATTCATGGCTCGATGCCCTAAAACACGTGAGGTAGAGACACCTAATGCTCCTGCCTCTATTGCTTCTCGGACGAGATTTTTCATTTCAGCGATATCTTCCGGGTTTGCCGGTTCGTTGTTTGACCCTCGATCGCCCATTACGTAGGAGCGAACAGCACCATGAGCTACTTGTGAACCAATATCAATCGAAAAGTTTTTTTCTTCAAGAGTGTTTAAGTACTCTGGAAATGATTCCCACCCCCATTCCATGCCTTCGGATAACGCTGTGCCTGGGATGTCTTCAACTCCTTCCATGAGTTGAATGAGCCACTCTTCTTGCCCAGGTTTAACGGGAGCGAACCCTACGCCGCAGTTTCCCATGACAATAGTTGTAACCCCGTGCCCAGAAGATGGTTCAAGTAAGCCGTCCCACGTTGCCTGCCCGTCGTAGTGTGTGTGTATATCAACAAAACCTGGTGTGACGATTTTGCCATCAGCTTCAATAACGTTGGCATTCTCTGTCTCTAATTCTGATCCGATGTTGACGATAAGTCCGTCACGAATTGCTATGTCGGCATCAAATGGGGCGTTACCGGTTCCATCAATGACTTTTCCACCAGTTATTACAAGATCGTAGGACACAACCGCTCCTTCTTTTGATATTTCTACCTTACCTGCAGTCCGATCAGGGCTATAAAACAGTGGTGAAAATTTCAGGTAGGTCTTTTCGTTTCAGATCGGGGACTTTGACTCCTTCAAGCGGGTACCCGACTGGGAAGAGAACGAAAGGGCGTTCATTCTCGGGTCGGTTAAGAATTTTGTTCAAGAATTTCATTGGAGAAGGGGTGTGTGTCAGTGTTGCCAACCCCATATGGTGGAGGGCAGCTATGAACAGTCCTGCAGCTGTTCCGACGCTTTCTTTAACGTAGTAGTTTTTGAGAGTTTTCCCGTCTGGGCGAATCTCGTAACGCTGTTCAAAGAGGACAACGATCCAGGGTGCTATTTCTAAGAATTCTTTATGATGGTCTGTTCCTAGTGGAGCGAGGGCTTCTTGCCATTCTTTGTTCATTCTGTTTTCGAGATAGTTTTTTTCTTCTTCTTTCTCTGCGGCTACCCGTATTTTTCGTTTGATCTCTGGATCTTGGGTGGCGACGAACGTCCAGGGTTGCTTGTGCGCTCCTGATGGCGCAGTTGACGCTGTTTTGACTGCAGTTTCAATGAGTTTCTGTGGCACTGGGTCAGAGCTAAACATGCGGATACTTCTTCTCCGGTTCATTTCTTCATAGAAACGTTCTGATCTGTCAAGCATTACGTCCTCTGTGAGGCGTTCATGCTCGTATGTGATGAAAGGATGTTCTGATGCAAGTTCTGGCGATGGGTATGGGTATTCGTAGTCCTCGTTCATGTTTCTGTTGTAGCAGAGAAACGCTGAGTAAACGAAAGGGCTTTGAATCTCTTAGTTTTCCTTGAGGCGCAGATGTTCTTCGGTGAAATGTAACTGTTGGATATCCGAGCGCGTAAGCTATGGGCACATCATGTTTAGGAGGCTGTAGATGGCTGGACCCATGGAAGGTATACGAGTAGTGGAACTCGGAGTGTGGGTGGCTGGACCCGCAGCGGGGGGAATATTAGCTGATTGGGGTGCTGAAGTTATCAAGATAGAAGGACCGAATGGTGATCCTGCTCGGTCATTTCAGAGAATGCTTGGTGGAGATATGCCAAATAATCCCCCGTTTGAGTTGGATAACCGGGGTAAACAATCGATTGTTCTTGATTTAGGAAGCCCCGAGGGTGCTGAAGCGGCACTGAGGTTAATTGACACGGCCGATGTTTTTGTGACCAATCTCAGAATCGGAGCGTTATCGCGGCTTGGTTTGGATCATGAAACGCTTTTAGATAGAAATGATCGTCTTATCTATTGTGGTATTACCGGGTATGGGACTCAAGGAGAGGATGCGAACCGGCCAGCGTATGATGTCGCTGCCTTTTGGGCGCGTTCGGGGATAGCGAGCCTGTTGACACCTGAAGGGGGAAACCCGCCGTTCCAACGAGGAGGGATGGGAGACCATAACACGGGTGTTTCTGCGGTTGCCGCAATTTCGGCTGCGCTTTTTTCCCGTGAACGTACAGGGAAAGGACAATTTGTTTCTACTTCTCTTTATCGGCAGGGGGCATACACCGTCGGGTTTGACATGAATATTGCGTTGCTTTGGGGAATGACCTTATCGGTAGGCACGAGAGAGTCTATGGGTAACGTTGCGATTAATAACTATGTCGCCGGAGATGGGAAACGTTTTTGGATTGTTGGCTTGGAAGGGGCGCGTCATTGGCCGCCACTATGCCGGGTTGTAGGCCACCCTGAATGGATGGAAGATGAGCGGTTTGGTGATCCAAGGTCACGGGCACAAAATGCGGCGGAACTTATTTCTCTTCTTGATGAAGCTTTCAATGAACGCACACTCGCTGAATGGGAAGTTATCTTTGACGAGGAGCCAGATTTTTTCTGGGCTCCAGTGAACAGCATCGACGATGTTCTTGCTGATCAACAAAGCATGGATGCCGGTTTATTTGTGGATGTCCCTGATGAAGTGAGTTCCACTCGAATGGTTGCGACACCATGCGATTTTGCTGGCACACCTTGGGAACCTACAACTATGGCCCCCGAACTGGGTGAACATACCAGTGAAATTCTTGCAAGTCTGGGGTATGCGCACGAGGAAATTAATGAGCTTGCTGGGAATTCTGAAAGTACCTGATTTGACGTGAAATCCTTGGTTGCACGCATAAGGTTCTGCCTATTTTGCTTTCTGCCGGTTTTCGCTGCTCTAGGTTGTGGCGAAACTTCCAATAATGTGGAGATTGTCCCTGAAGCAACCCTTGCACCGGTTGCGGTACCGGAACCTCCCGAGGAAATAATTACCCCTGTTCCTAGCGAAACTGCCGTTGTAACCGAAACGCCGGTTCTTTCTGCGCCAGCCGAAGTACAGGCTCTCTCTATCCAAATACTTGAGAGGAGGGCCCATAACAGTGATGTTTTCACCCAAGGGTTTGAGTTCTTTGAAGGAAGGCTTTTTGAAAGTAGAGGTCAGTATGGAGAGTCAGGTGTAAGTGAAATAAACCCCAGCAATGGGGAGTTGATACGATGGTTGCCGTTAGAAAACCAGTTCTTTGGAGAAGGCCTAACAGTTGTTGGCGACACGTTGATTCAACTGACGTGGAGAAATGGTGTCGCCAATATTATTGACATTGATTCTTTTGCAATCGTTGATATCTTCAATTTCGAAGGTGAAGGTTGGGGGTTGTGCTTTGACGGTGAAGTGCTGTACATGTCTGATGGTTCCAGCCGATTGACTATTCGCGATCCGGAATCTTTCCTCATCGTTGATGAAATAACTGTCACACGAGATGGAGTTCCAGTGACAGAGATCAATGAGTTGGAATGTGCTGAGGGAGACATCTACGCCAATGTGTGGAAAACAAATGACATACTAGTAATTGANCGGTCAAGTGGAAATGTTCGCGCAGTNNTNNANGCTTCAGGGCTTCTTACTGCCGANGANTCAGAATCCGCAGATGCTTTNAATGGCATTGCCTACCTTGAAGAANCAGGTACNTTTCTCATTACTGGGAAGCTNTGGCCAGCCATGTTTGAAGTTNCTTTTGANTAAAAAGCTTNNGTGTTCTATTCAAGTCCCATAAGNGTTGTCATCCCGTACCAGTGNCCGGCCGTGTACCCGCCGTCAACTGGTAGTGCCACTCCGGTAATGAACGACGAATCATCGCTTGCGAGGAAGAACGCTGCTCCGGCNATCTCNTCNGCTTCTCCCCACCGTCCAAGTTTGTGNTGATCTTTAATNTTCTCTGCCCGTTCCCCCATCAANGTGACCGTCNCTTCNAACATGGGTGTTCTGATAAATCCNGGNCATATCGCGTTTGCTCGTATGCCNAGACGCCCGTAATCATTCGCNAGGTTTTTCGTNANGAGGATGACACCGCCTTTNGACGCNTTGTACGTTGACCCTCCTTCGCATCCTTCAATNCCTTCGATNCTNGCGATNGTGACGATACTTCCGGAGCGTTGTTCCATCATGGTGGGCAGNACTGCTTTGATNCTGAGCATGGTTCCNGTCAGNTTTACGTCNTGCACGTGTTGCCAATTCTCTAANTCTATGGANTGGACGGGGCCGCCTCCGGCTANGCCAGCTGAAGTAACGATTGTGTCTATTCGGCCATAACGGTCAAGGATTTCTGNCACTGCTGATTGCTGCGCTTTTTCGTCTCGCACGTCTAGNTCAAAGAACGCGTTTTCGCCGTTGATGTGGTTATCCCAGTCNGGGTTTNCTTGNAGGTCTGAGCCGATAACGGTCGCTGATTCTTGTGCGAAACGTTGCGCGCACGCTAANCCNATTCCNGATGCTGCNCCGGTNACGTAGCAGACNNTATTTTCTAATCTTCCTTGCATGAAGCCTCCCTTGGCTTATCAAATAATGACTCNTATTGGGTAACCATCGTTATCGTAGTCGTGCCCGCCGATGATAATAGCTTTGTNTTGCGCGTATCTNTTCGCTGACCATGCTGCTGCAAACGCATCNANGGCATCATCTACCTTGCATTTCTTCGGTAACGNCTGCACGATGGCATCTATATCTGGGATTACTNTCCGAAGGAGATTAATTCTTTGNTCACAACCTTCTGGTGTTTTCTTTGANGNTAANGNATGTTTCGCTAATTCACAGAAAGACGTTTCNGGATGNCATTCAAAGAACTGGTTTGNATCTTCGGGATGGAGTGANTCTCGTATNTGTCTGATTTGGGGTACGAGGTTCCAGGTTTGAATGGAAATGCCCTTTCCNATAGTTNCCCTGTTCAATTGTGATGCNTGCTCATGCGTTTNTGCATTNAGNACTGCNGNNGAAGGTGTTGGGAAAAGNGAAGATCTTCTTTCCCCTAATCGTTTGCGNATTTCGCTATCTATTCCTTGANCCNGTNNCTCTANTAANCCGATTGGCATGTCAACNGCGACAGTTACGCAATTCTTTTCCTGCGTTGCTGCTTTAACTTCATCAAAGGTTTCGCATCGTTGCAGGTANGCNCCTTTNCTTTTNNTTACNGGCATGTATGCGACAATCCAGCCTTTTTGNGCNCCATCAACTCCAGCAACCCATTCTNTACCAGTCATAAATGTAGATTAATGCCCTTCAANNGGGTAGGCGTAGGAGGNTTCTTTGAAAAGTGTGTATTTAATCTTTTATTGACGTGTGTTCTTCGTCTAGAAGTGGCATCCTTAGAGAACGATTTTATTCATTGGAGAGAGTTGATGTTCAAAGCTGGCGACCGAGTCGTGTACCCGCATCATGGTGCGGCGATCGTAGAAGAAAAGAAAGTCAAAACTATTTTCGGATCACGCAAAGAATATTTGATCCTCCGAATGGTTATGGACAATATGACGGTTTCCGTCCCTGTTGACAAAGTNGAAGAAGTTGGAATGCGGTGGCCTATCAGTGGTGAAGATGTTGAAGATCTTTTTGATGTGCTGAAACGGCGGGATGTTCGTGAACCATCTAACTGGAGTCGAAGGTTNAAAAACCATCAAGAGAAACTGAAATCAGGTGACGTNTATCAGGTCGCTGAAGTTGTTNGGAANCTTGCGTTACGAGACCGTGATAAAGGTTTATCCGCAGGTGAGAAAAGCTTGTATAACAANGCCATGAACGTTCTTGTTTCAGAATTGAGTTTCGCTTTAGAAGTTGAGGATGAAGAAGCTGAAGGCAAAGTCCAGAAGGCCCTGGAATAAACGCTTAGGCTTACACTCTCTAGTGTCTTAGTNAGTTTCACATCAGATACTATGAGTACAACGGGACGTGGCGCAGCTCGGTAGCGCACCTGCTTTGGGAGCAGGGGGTCGAGAGTTCAAATCTCTCCGTCCCGACAAGTAAAACCCCAGTTCAGAGGC
>PAQG01000002.1 GCA_002709645.1 Acidimicrobiaceae bacterium | reverse complement strand
TTCGTATTCCTGTCGTAGATAACTCCGTCATTACTTTAGAGCGCATTAGCGTCGCTTCACCCCGACCTCAAGCTGTCAAACTTGGGCTAAACAATGGCGTGATTGATATTAACGGTTACCGGGGTCCAGAAATCGCGCTTTGGAGTCACGATAGTCCCGAAAGAGTTGAGATGAGGGTTCGAGGAATTGATGCGAGTGTTTTAGAGGTGTGGAATGCGTGGTCAATGGGAGGCGTGGATACGTCATGGATAGGTAATGCGGGAATCGTTACGAAGTCCTCTGCTGAAGGTGAAATTCTGCAATGCAGTGATGGCTTTGATCACGCGTCATTCTCAGATCTAGTTGTAAGGGTCAGCGTTAATTGATTCTTATTGGATGGGATATTGCAAAATAAATTGCTTATTGAACTCGAATGGGCTTAAAACTGGTATGGCATGGAGAGCAAATTCAATTACATTTTTAGCGTCATAGTCATCTGGAAGCTGAATTACTAGTCCGCGTTTGGGGTGATCCTGTTGAAGAACCCATTGTTTTGGTACTTCAACTTTGAAATCTTTAAGACGGCCCAAAACCGCGTTACCAGTTGGATGAGTTAGGCCGACTTGTGCTGGTTGATAGTTCCCTCTAGATGTTGATGCAGAAACCCAAGTGAACTTAGGGATCATGGGTCCTCTGCTGGAAAAAGCTTTCCAAAGGATAGAGCCGGTATGGATATTCTGCTCATCGACATCTGGTTCTATGTTTACCCAGAAGATTGAGTCAGGTTCATAAAGGTGGTTATTTATTAAAGCGACAGCTGCTGCAATTGTATTTTCAGAGAGTTGTATTGATTTATAGCGTGTTTTCATACATGGCCAATGGGATAGTACCTGGGCTTTTACGGTAGTGAATCTAATCTAATCTTTCAATGGGCAATTGAAATTAACGACAGGCCTAAATACTCCGCCACGAACCTGCAATAGGGCTGCTCCTCCAGCAGGATCTTGATGTGAAAGTGCTGTTTGCAATGCACATGGCCCTCCAGCAAAATCTGTTTCATACAATGCTCCCTCAACGTTCGCAGTTCTAAAGAAAGTTCTTAGATCTAGATCTGGACCAACTGAATTCAATATTGATACGAGTAGATTGGCACTCCAATACCCTAAAGATATTGCTTGACTATAAATAAGTGGCCCATCAACTAATTCTAAATCAGTCATAATCCTTGTTGTGGCGGAGCGATACTCCTCTTGTGGAGGGAATTGAGTAAAGACATATCCTCCTTCCAACTGGTTAGCGACATCATAGGATTGCAGAATCCCTGGCAAGTAAGTTACGTCATCAACAACCATTCCTAAGAATTCAGTAATCAGTGACTTTTTAAGTTCTATTGTTTTGTCCAGCCCTACCGATAACCAGAGAACATCAGCGTCAATCTCATTAATATCGCTGAGAATTTCCTCTGAGGTTAAAGCATTTTTGTCATAACGAAAGACTTCCACGATATTTGTTCCCCAAACACTCTGTGTCTGTGAAACAAATGCTGATCCCGCGGCATCATTTGTTGTTACTAAAATAATTTCCGGTGTTCGACCGTAGAAAATTTGAGTTAGCCGCAATGAACTCGTATCTGGAACCCCTGAAGCAGCAGCATTCATACACCCATTAAAACCAAACCCCCACTTGTTTGGTTCACAAAATCCTTCAAGAAACCCCCATCCGAAAAATGGGATCTGCTTTTCAGCTAAAAAATCTGTGACTTCAGAATTAGCAGCGGTCGAAGCAAGAATCACGGCAAAAACATCCTCTTCCGCGATTCTTTGCATTGCAGATAATGCGAGCTCTTCTTCGCCATTATCGTCCACAATTTCAAGGATCTCGATCTTTCGTGATCCTACCCCACCGTCATTATTTACTCTTTCCAACAGAGCTTGTACTCCAATCTCAACGTCTTTAAATACATTCCCGCTTTTTAAGACCACGATAGAAATTTGTTCATCTGAGATGCCTCGATTGATTTCTATAATGATTTCAGCTTCTTTGATTATTTCGTCTGTAATATTTTCGACTACTTCACCATTTGGAGAAGATTCTTTAATCTTTTCTTCTATGACTTGAGGCCTCTCTGTTTCCATTGGTGCAGAAACCAATTCAGGAAGGTCAGCATTTGCGCATGCAACAAATAAAAAAGAAAGGGCCAAAAGGATAGATATATTCTGATTCTTTTGGAAAGACTCTGCAGTTGACATCAATAATTACGATAGACCTTAGTAGCGCAATTAGAGAATAGAGGTAGAGTAATTTCTTAGGTGGTTGAATATACATGCCCTTTGATAATTGGCTAAAAGAACATACGACTGTGGATAAGCCGCTAATACCTGCCTCTACGGTTATTCCTATTCGAAAGTCTGGAACAGGTATTGAAATTCTAATGATGCGCAGAAATTCTAAACTTTCTTTTGCTGAAGGCATGTGGGTTTTCCCTGGAGGAAAAGTTGACGAAGCTGATTCGGAAGGAAGCGACAGCGACTATGCGGCTGCTATCAAAGCAGCTGTAAGGGAATGTGAAGAAGAGTCAGGCTTAGAGCTCGATCCTGAAAATCTAACTTATTACAGTCATTGGTTACCTCCTGTGGAAGCACCGAAACGGTTTTCAACATGGTTCTTTCTAACCGAAACACCGGAAGGCAAGGTCACAATTGATAACGGAGAGATCACTGATCATGCTTGGTTTACCCCCAACGAAGCATTGATAGCAGCCCATGCTAAAAAGATAGAAATTCTTCCTCCGACATGGATTACGCTATTCGATTTGAGTCAGTTTTTAGAAGTAAATACTGCCATCGAATCTGTAAGGTCTCGAGGTCCCAGAGCTTACGCTACAAAAATCGTTCCAACAACTGAAGGTTTGGCAGCTGTCTGGGAAGGAGATAGCGAATATACCGGTGAATCAGAATTACAAAACCCGCATCACCACCGACTCGTTATGACTGACAACGTCTGGAAATTTCAACTTGGCATAGTTTCAGATTAGGACAAAAATACTAGAAACAGATTTTGTCCTTTAGGCTTAGCGTTTAGGGAGTGAATGTGGAACAAATAGCATTAGATGGGTTAACAGAAGAAGAAGTCAGCGAACGGTCTGCTGATGGAAGAGTAAACCTCGATCCGGAAACCACTTCACGATCGTTATGGCAAATTATCTATGCGAATGTCTTTAACCCTGTGAATGCAATTATGTTGGCCCTATTCGTTCTTATACTCATCGCCGGTTTCCCAGCCGATGGTTTATTTGTTGGAGTTGTGATTGGGAATAGTGTTATCGGAGTTTCCCAGGAAGTATACGCAAGACGTGAACTCCAAAAACTTCAATTGCTTAATTCACCGAACGTTCGAGTTCTCCGCGGCGGAGAAGAAAAGGACATCGAAGCCCAGTCAATTGTTCAAGATGACCTTCTACTTATTGGGGCAGGAGATCAGATAGTTGTTGATGGTGAAGTGGTACGAACCTCTGGCCTTGAAATAGACGAATCATTGCTCACTGGAGAGTCAGACCCAATTTCAAAATCTATAGGAGATGAGGTTCTTTCAGGAAGCTTTGTTAATGCCGGGTCTGGAATATTTCAAGCGACGCGGGTGGGTGGAGACTCTTACGCTAACGCTCTTGCAATGGAAGCGAAGCGTTTCTCACTTGTTGATAGCGAACTCCGAAAAGGTATTAACTCGATTCTTCGCGTATTGATGTTTCTCATTCCTCCCGCAGGAGCTTTGCTGTTGTTCTCCCTTCTTGATGTAGAGGACCAATGGCAGAATGCTCTGCAAGGTTCTATCGCCGCTGCCGTCGCTATGGTCCCAGATGGTCTTGTATTACTAACCAGCCTGTCTTTCGTTGCTGGAGTGATCACCATTGCCCGGAAACAAGCTCTAGCTAAAGAACTTGCCACAGTTGAACTTCTTGCTCGTGTGGACACATTGTGTCTTGACAAGACAGGAACAATCACTACCGGAGATATAAGCTATGGCGACCTTATTCCTATAGGGACAAATACATTTGAATCCGCTTTTGAATGCCTAAGTGCAGTGGCTCATAGTGATCCGGACCCGAACCCAACAATGAGAGCTATCGCAGAAGTTACGGAGAAACCTGAAGGTTGGGTTGCTATTGACAGCGAACCATTTAATTCCGCAAGAAAGTGGTCGGCAGTTCAATTTGAACATCATGGAACTTTCTTTATCGGAGCGCCGGATATTCTGATAGATGCCACTCAAGGTGAAGCTAAAGCACAAGCACAAGCACAAGCCGAAACTGGGCGAAGGGTTCTCGCTTTATGCCAAGGNAGTCAGGCAATATCTGATGGGCACTCGGAATCTACAGAACCCGTAGCTCTAATTCTTCTTGAGGATACGGTCCGAAGTGATGCGCCGGAGATCCTTAAATTTTTTGCAGATCAAGGCGTTTCCCTGAAGGTAATCTCAGGTGACAATACTGCTACNGTCTCTACTGTTGCTTCACGNGCAGGGGTACCAAATGCGGATCAAAGTGTTGATGCCAGAACTCTTGATGATGAAGAAAAGCTTTCTCAAGCTATTAAAGAATCTACGGTGTTTGGGCGTGTCACTCCGCACCAGAAAAGATCCATGGTTGCATCCCTTCAGAAAGACGGGCATGTCGTAGCCATGACTGGAGACGGAGTGAACGACGTTTTAGCTTTAAAAGATGCGGATATGGGAATAGCAATGGGAAGTGGCAGTTCAGCATCTCGGGGGGTTGCCCAGTTAGTGCTTTTAGATAATAGTTTTTCTACCCTGCCTGCAGTTCTCGCCCAAGGGCGGAAAGTAATTAACAATATTGAACGCGTCGCTAATCTGTTTGTTACCAAAGCAGCTTATGCGCTTCTTTTAACAGCTTTGATAGGAATTCAAGGTATTGAATTCCCTTTCCTACCTAGGCAATTAACGTTAATTGGAACTTTCAGTATTGGCCTACCAGGTCTCATCCTCGCATTAGCTCCCAATACTGATCTGGTTAGATCTGGATTTCTGCGGAGAGTTTTACGTTTCTCGCTTCCTGCTGGGGGAATTGCTGCAATTGCAACATGGATTGTCTACCTGAAATCAAGAGATTGGGCTGGGGACACTGTGGGGGTCCAAGAATTAGCTGAAGCACGATCAGCGGCAACAATTGCTTTACTAATGATTGGTTTAGTAGTTCTCGTAGTTGTTTCTAGGCCTCTGCGACTGTGGAAGATAGGTCTAGCTCTTTCAATGGCTGGACTTCATGCATGCATAATTGCTTTACCTTTCACACAAAACTATTTTGAACTTGAATGGCTCAATGGAAAGACTTGGGGTCTAGTTGGAGTAGCGGTTTTCATTTCAGCAATTCTCATTATCTCTATTCAGCGAGTTATACCTGGAATTCTCCCATCTAATAAAACAATTGGATCAAATACATTTTGAACAAGGAACATAACTATGCGTGAAGATAATTTAGATTTACAGAAAATTTCGAAATTCGGCAAGAAAGTCGGGGGGATCCTAAATGGTGCTGCAGCTGCTTTGATGATCAGCATCGGACACAAAGTTGAACTATTTGACACGATGGCACTCATCGGACCAAGTTCCATAACGAAGATAGCGGAGACAGCTAAACTTGATGAACGTTATGTACGTGAATGGATTTCAGCTATGACGACCGCTGAAATTGTTGAGTACGATGCGAACCGCGACCTTTATACTCTGCCAGTTGAACATGCTGCGATGCTAACAAGGTCTGCTGGACCTCGAAATCAATCTCTTTACATGCAATATATTCCTCTGCTTGCGAAAGTTGAGGATCAGATCGTGGATCATTTCAGAAATGGCGGTGGCGTTCCATATAGCGAATACACCACATTTCATCAGATCATGGCTGAAGCGAGCGCTGCACGATTTGATGCACTCTTAGTTAAAACTGTTCTGCCACTAGTACCTGGCATTATTGAAAAACTGGAAAGCGGCATAGTTGTTGCGGATATAGGTTGTGGGTCCGGTCACGCAATAAACGTTATGGGAAATGCTTTTCCAGCTAGTTCTTTTGTTGGCATTGACTTCTCAGAAGAAGCAATCAATGTTGCCCGTGAAGAAGCAGACAAAATGGGTTTAAGTAATGTTGATTTTCGCCAACAGGATGCTGCCGACCTTGATATAACTGAGGAATTTGACTTCATAACAACTTTTGATGCTGTCCATGATCAAGCAAAGCCTCGAGAGATGGTCTCTGGTATTTTTAAGAGTTTGAAACCTAATGGTTACTGGTTATGTGCTGACCTTTGTGCATCGAGCCATTTAGGAGAAAATTTAGATCACCCAATTGGAACTTTTGGGTACACAGTCTCGTGCATGCATTGCATGTCAGTTTCATTGGCTTACGGCGGAGAAGGCTTAGGGGCTATGTGGGGGGCTCAACAAGCTAGAGAAATCTTCACCACTGCTGGCTTCACGGTTGACGAAGTTGCCCGCGTAGATGGTGATGCTGGGAATAATTACTATGTGTGCCGGAAGCCCGTTTAGGTTGCAGCAATAATATCTTGAAGCACTTCTTCGGCGTGTTCAGAAAGTTCAATTCCTGATTCTTCAAGGTCATATGATTTGTGCACTATCCCCTGCGGATTTATGAGGTAGCTAATCCTTCTCGGAATTCCGAATTCGTGATATTTCATTTCTGGCGTTCTTTCAGCGAAATATGCACTCCCCACTTCTCTGGTCTCGTCAGCGATGAGTGCGAACGGGAAATCTTCCTCTTGCGCAAATGCAAGTTGTGCACTTACAGAGTCAAATGAAGCGCCAATAATAACCGCATTAGCATTTTCAAATTCTTGAGTTCTAACACGGAACCCGGATGCTTCAAGCGCTCAACCAGGGGTAGATGCTTTTGGGTACCAAAAGAAAGCAACCCATTTCCCTAGGAAATCAGAGAGTGAAATGTTGTTTCCGTTCTGATCCTTAGATGAAAAATTTGGTGCTTGGGATCCTTGTTCTAACATGTTCGTATCTCTTTCATAAGGTTTCTATGGAATAGCCTATTTTGATTGATTTCTTAGTTTCTAACTTAGCTCGGCCAGTTAATTGCTTGGACTTCACTGTACGCTTCCAGCCCCCATCGACCCCGATCACGGCCTACTCCCGACATCTTAAAGCCACCGAAAGGCGCATACATATGAGGGGCCACACTATTGAGGGCCACATTCCCTGTTTCTAATTTCTTTGCAATATCATAGGCACGCGTCGTATTTCCAGCATAAACATAGCTGAATAGTCCGTAATCACTCTGGTTTGCTAATTCAATCGCGTTCTGATCGCCGTCATGGGACATTACTACTACGACGGGACCGAATGCCTCTTCTTGGACTACATGCATTTCTGGTGAGCATCCCGCTAGAAGGGTTGGGGCTATAAAAAACCCTTCACGGTCTGGTCTCTCTCCTCCAACAATCATTTCTGCCCCATCGTCGAGGCCTGATTGGATAAATGCTTCCACACGATTTCTGTGAGTTTCGGTGATGACAGGGCCAACAAGGGTATTTTCGTCTCGAGCATCCCCAATAGTCATGAATTCTGATACCGCTTTAAGCGCTTGCACCGTATCGTCATAGATATCTTTATGGCAAATAACTCGGGTGGGAGCTGTGCAGATTTGTCCGCTGTGGAATCCCCAAACGCTAGCTATCCCCCCAACTGCTGACTGGACATCGCAGTCTTCCGTCATTATTAGGGCGCCTTTCCCGCCAAGTTCCATCAAAAGCCTCTTCATGGTTTTTCCTCCGCCTTCCATTATTTTGGCTCCAACGGAAGAACTACCAGTAAAGGAGATCATATTGACATCAGGAGAATCCACTAGAGCTTCACCTATCTGCGGAGACGATCCGACAATGACATTCACTACACCAGGCGGGAAAATTGAATTTAAGACTTCTCCTAGTTTGATGATCGCTAATGGGTCTTGGGGGGCTGGCTTAATCACTACAGTGTTCCCCATTGCTAAAGCAGGGGCTATTTTCCCAGCCACATTCACTAGTGGGAAATTATAAGGTGTGATACAAGCCACGACTCCGGCTGGTTGACGGATCACATTCCCAGTTATTAAAGCCTCTGGAGCTAGAGCACTTGCTGCTGAATAAACCGGGGTTAAAGGTTGGTTCATTTCAAATGAACGCGAGTAGTACCGGAAGCGATCAATAAACGCTCCGGCAACCTGCATTGTTTTTGCTACTCGGATCGTCGCCCCAGTCTCTGCTTGTACGAGATCAACCCAATCAGGACATGCTACTTCAAGAGCGTCAGCAGCTTTTGCGATGTAGCTACATCGCTCATCCATTGAAAGTGCCTTCCACGCTGGAAGGGCAGCTTTAGCTGCAGCTGCAGCTTGAAGTGCTTGTTCTACTGTAGCTTCGGGGGCTCTCCCAATTAGTTTTGTCGTATTAGGATCAATAATCTCATAATTGCTAGCAGTAGAGATGTGTTCCCCACCTATAAGTAACTTCCATTCTTGCTCAACATCAATTCCGCTCACGGTGTCTCCTTCTAAATCATCTACCCACAATAGATCCCATTGTGAAATAAGAACGATATAAACTAACGTATCTCTGTGAAGGGAAGGTAGCAATGTTTGATGTAGTGCTTAAAGGTGGAGAAGTTATTGATGGCACTGGAACGAAAAGGTTCCGGAACGATGTAGGCATAGTTAATGACCGAGTAACCGCCATAGGGAATCTTGATACTGTTGAAACACAAAAGAGTATAGACATTTCTGGAAAAGTCGTTTCCCCAGGTTTTGTCGACGTTCATACCCACCTAGATGCTCAAGTTTTTTGGGATGGGACCCTCTCCCCTTCCCCATTACATGGTGTCACATCTGTCATAGGCGGAAACTGCGGTTTTACAATCGCTCCGCTTAGCGATGATCCAGCGGTAGGTGATTATTTAATGCGAATGCTTTCTCGTGTTGAGGGAATACCGCTTGAATGCTTACAAGAAGGGGTTCCATGGAATTGGAAAACCACTGCGGAATATTTTGAAGCGATGGAAGGAGAACTCTCAATAAACGCTGGCTTCAAAATCGGTCATAGCGCTTTACGAAGAGTGGTGATGGGTGTTGCTGCAACTGAAAGAGCGGCGACGAAAGATGAACTTAGTGCGATGCAAGAGTTGTTACGAGAAGGTTTGAATGCCGGAGGGATAGGGTTCTCTTCATCATGGTCACGAACGCATAATGACCCGCAAGGAAACATGGTTCCTAGCCGTTACGCGGAACGAGATGAGATGATAGGCCTTTGTGAAGTGCTTTCAGAGTTTGAAGGGACTTCAATAGAGTTCATACCAGCTTTAGGACCATTTGAACCATGGGCTATGGAGTTAATGAGCGATATGTCTGTAGCAGCCAATAGTCCATTGAACTGGAATGTCTTGAATATCAATGCCAGAACACTTACAGAAGGAAAGAAAAAGCTAGAAGCAGGAGATGTAGCAGCTTCAAATGGAGGGAAAGTGATAGCTCTTACCGTGCCAATGACCCTTGCCCTACACTTAAATTTCATCGGAGGTTTCGTCCTTGATGCACTCCCTGAGTGGGAAAAATTTGTCCTTTTGGACAAAAACGAAAAAATTAGAATTCTCACGAATCCGGATACTCGTAGAGAACTTGATGAATACGCCCAGCAAGATGGCCCTCTTCGCAATGTCGCACATTGGGGGGCGAAAACAATTTTTCATACCAAAGCTCCTGAAAATGCTAGCTACGTTGGGAAAACTGTCTACGAAATAGCTGAGAGTTTAGGTAAAAGCCCTTGGGATACACTCGTAGATATAGCTTTAGCCGACGACCTTGAAACTTCTTTCGGTAATCCTGTTTCAGATGAACCAGATTCCGACTGGGAAGCGAGAGTAGAAGTTTGGAGAGATCCGCGGGCTGTCATTGGTGCTTCAGATGCTGGGGCTCATCTCGATCTCTTCCTGAGTTCTAATTACGCCACATATATGCTTGGCGAAACTGTTCGGAAAAGAAATCTCCTTGAGTTAGAGGAGGCCGTCCATATGCTTACTCAAGTTCCTGCTGATTTATATGGGTTAGTGAATCGAGGGGTTATCAAAGAAGGTGCTTACGCCGATCTTGTTGTATTGGACGAAAACGAAATCGGTTCAAACCCAATTACGATAAGAAATGATTTGCCTCTTAATGCACCAAGATTATTTGCTGATGCGAGCGGGATTAATAATGTGTTCTGTAATGGTAAAGAGATTGTTCGTAATGGCGAATTCACTGAAGAACGCCCGGGCCTTGTCCTGCGGTCAGGCACAGATACTCGCAGCCCTGCGATGGTGTGATTAATTAGAGTTCACCTTCACATACACCCATAACTACGAGTAGCCTCTGATTTAAAGACGTGGAGGGAAAAAATGGCCGAACCAGTAATTGTAGCGACAGCTCGAACACCTATTGGACGTGCTTCAAAGGGAAGCCTTGTTGATGTGCGACCAGATGATATGTCAGCATTCATAGTGAAAGACGTTCTGAGCAAAGTTGAGGGCCTAGACCCATCTGAAGTTGAAGATATCATTTGGGGAATTGGCCAGCCTGGTGGAGAAGGTGGCTTTAACATTGGTCGAATTATTGCTGTCATGAATGAAATGCAAGTTCCAGGCGTGACTGTAAATCGTTATTGTTCTTCATCGCTTCAAACTATCCGCATGGCTGCTCATGCGATCAAAGCTGACGAAGGTGACTGTTTCGTCGCTGGCGGCGTTGAAACAGTAAGCCGTTATATGCATGGTGCTGCGGATACTGGACCACATAACGAGATTTTTGGCAGCGCAGAGCAAAGAAGTGCTGAACGAACCACTGGAGAAGGCGGCGATTGGTCGGCTAGCGACGGGTTACCTGACGTTTATATAGCAATGGGTCAAACAGCTGAGAATGTCGCAGAGGTTTTAGGAATATCAAGAGAGCGACAAGATGAGTTCGGTGTTCGTTCACAAAACAAGGCTGAAGATGCTATGAAACGAGGGTTTTTTGAACAAGAAATCACACCTTATATTCTTCCCGATGGCAATGTGGTTTCGGCAGATGATGGAATTCGTGAGGGAACAACACTTGAGGGAGTATCACAACTCAATCCAGTTTTCAGGCCAGGTGGTACGATCACGGCTGGTAATGCCTGCCCATTAAACGATGGAGCAGCAGCAGTAGTAGTTATGAGTGATACTCGGGCTAAAGATCTGGGTATTCAACCTCTCGCTCGAATTGTCGCTAGCGGCGTATCCGCCTTAAATCCAGAAATCATGGGACTTGGACCTATAGATGCTTGTCGCCAGGTACTTGATCGTGCTGGGATGCAAATGAGTGACATTGATTTGGTTGAGATCAACGAAGCGTTCGCCGTCCAAGTACTTGGGTCAGCAGACGCGTTGGGAATTGACATTGAAGAACAACTGAATATCAATGGTGGTGCTATTGCGCTTGGACACCCATTTGGGATGACTGGCTCACGTATCATGACGACATTGATCAATAGTTTGCAAGATTCTGATAAACAATTCGGTTTAGAAACGATGTGTGTTGGTGGCGGTCAAGGCATGGCGATGATCATCGAAAGACTCTAAATTGGTAGTGTTCCTTAAATAGTGGAATCGTCAATTTTTGTCTAGCCTCCATAATCTTTCTGCGTTGGAAGCCATCGGAGCTTTTGAACTGGGTCCAAGCGATTTCATAGCCGTGAGGCCTAAATCTACTAAAGATTTATACGTCCGTTGCTTCGTTTGAGCAAAGTCCGAACCCCACACGAGCCGATCGGAACCAAACGATCCAGCGAGAAAAGGGAAAAGGCTAGAAACTGAGTCTGCGTGCTTTATCCAATCATCAATAACAAGCGTTGTAACCTTTAAAATTATGTTCGAGAATTGAGAAAGAGCCAAGAGGTTTTGGGTAACTGGATTCGTTGCATCATGAATTGGTGCAAAGCCGCAATGGTCAACCACGATAATCTGCTCTGGGTACTTCTTAGCACATTTTCCGATTTCTTGAATTTCACTTGGAAGAACGCAAACGCTCATTACTAGTCCTTGCTTTTCAGCTTCATGCCAGAGCCATGCCGTTTCCGATGACCCAATCCATGATTCAGCAGGAGTCGGAATAGAGAATAATCGGAGTCCTCTAACATTGTTCTTCACTAGGTGACGTAACGATTTCTTTTTCTCAGGATCCGTAGGGTTAACGATAGCAACTGAGCCAATCTCTGAATGTTTTGATGACACTGAACATATGTAACGATTATCAGTCTGGTAAGCAGCATGCGGTTGAACTAATAAAGCTTTACTTACTCCTGCTTCTTTCATCATTGTTAGGTATTCCATAGCATCAGGAGATGAGTCAATCCACTCATCTCCTGGGTGAGGAAAACGGTTTAACGGGAATTTTTTCTTATCTGAACCGATGAGATGTATATGTGTATCGATAAGCATGCATTTTCCTTTCCTTGAGATTACATACTGTATGCATGCTTATGAAAATATTGATTTACTTTTGGGCGTAGGCTTTTGAAAGCTAAGCTTCGGAGAAGAACCTATGGAGGCGTTGTGGGACTACTAGAGGGAAAAGTGGCAATCGTTACTGGAGCTGGAAGCGGAGTAGGAAAAGAACATTCCTTCCTGCTTGCTTCAGAAGGTGCAAGTGTCATTATTAACGATTTAGGTGATAGTGCTGAGCAAACAGCTTCTGAGATTCGTGACCTTGGTGGGATAGCTGTTAGCCACAGTGGAAACGTTGCTGAATGGAACACCGGAGAGGAACTTGTTGAGAAAGCAAAAAATGAGTTCGGTGATTTACATATTCTCATTAATAACGCTGGAATTCTTCGTGATGCAATGAGTTTTTCAATGACCGAAAAAGAATTTGATGAGGTGATATCTGTTCATCTGAAGGGCCATTTCGTTTGTGCTAGAGCCGCTGCTGTGTATTGGAGGAACCAGTCTAAAGAAGGGAAAACAACGGCTCGTCGGATGGTCCACACTACGAGCGAGTCAGGTTTGTTTGGTGGTCCGGCTCAATCGAATTACGCTTCAGCGAAAGGCGGGATCCTAACTCTTTCTCTAACGCTAGGTAGAGAGTTGTCTAAGTACGGGGTTACGACCAACGTAGTCGCGCCTCGAGCTCGTACCGGTTTGACTGATTACATTCAATCTATGGCAGCACCAGAAGATAAAGGAGCTTTTGATGTCTACGATCCAGCTAATGTGTCGCCGTTTGTAGTGTGGTTATGCACTGAAGATGCTCAAGAGATTAACGGACAGGCCTTTATTGTCGGAGGAAGTGGAGTGTGGTGGATGAGAAGTTGGTCTCACATCAACCATATAAAGCTTGATAACCAGCGGTGGACCATAGACGAAATCAATGCTAGGAAAGGTGAATTGTTCTCCGGAGAAGACACAGGGGTTCCCGCGTTTGCAGCACCAAAATTTGGATAACATCTTCCGACTCTGAACCTTATTCAGGACTCCGAGTGTTGTCTTCTATGGTTTCAAGATCTGCGGTTGCTTCAAGAAGCGCAAGATCCTCATCTTCGCAGTTAAGCTCCCCAGGTCTTTGAGGGAATGTTCTTTCCCATAAACCATCATTTAATGTCATGATGACGAAACATGGAGAGGGTATGCCTTCTGCTGGGTTAGAAATTCCGTGTAATCCAGCAGCATCCCAGAAAGTGATACCTTTCGCCGCTTTGATGACGCCTTGTCGCGTTAAACTTTCTGGCCGATATGCCGCTGAGCCTGTCCCGACTGATCGAGATACTGCTTCTTCGAAAAGCAAAGCCGAGCTCCATGCAGCTATACCTGCTGCTGTGGGTTTCGCATCAGTTCCATGCGTGAGATTCATGAAAAATAGGTAGCGCAATAGTTCGTCGTTTAGTTCAGCTTCTTCTATCGGTAGGTGCGGTAACCATGTAGAGATTCCTTGCCCAAGGAAGCCTACCTCTTGAACCCAGTCCGGGTTATAGCATGGCTGGCCACAGGAAATAAACTCAAAAGAAAATTCAGGGTCGTTTTCAATGATTGCATTCAGAAATCTAGTTAATTGGCTTCCGCTATTTCCCCAGACTAAAGATTGACTATTTGATTGAAGTATATTTTCAGTTTCTTTACTGAAATCACTTTCTATCTCATAAATGGGGCTGTGTATGAATTTAAAACCTTTTGAAGTAGCGGACTCGATTAGCCGTTCGCCTGCCAGCACAGTTGACGTGAGTTCAGGTAATAATGTGGCTGCTTTCTGACTAGAAGCCTGATCTGTTTCCACAAAATATGTTGCCCATCCGGCATTGGTTGTGATTGCCCCAATCGGGTTTGATTGGAAGGTAAGACCTGAGTAGAGCCGTTTTAGTGAAAAAACACTGGCTGGGAAATCAGGTAAGGAGCAATCTTGTGACAATAGCCGTTCAAGTCCATCAGCATCATTGACAGCAAACGAACCGACTATCGCGAAAAAGTCTCCTTCGCAAACAAAATCTATTGCTTCAACATGTCTGAAGATCGCAGAATCTACTCGTTCAATGATGATTTCTCGTCCGGCAAGTTTCGTAGAGCGATTTATCGATTCTGCCCATGCTTCAACTGACTGCCAAACGCTGATTGATTCTCCGTCGTTAAAAGATTCATTTGGGCCATCAGCAATAACTGCGATACGGATAGTTGTCTCTGTTGTTCCTCGTTCTTGGGGTTCGGATGCCTCTTCTCCGGGTATAGGTTCGGGGGCAGTAGAGAAAGCCTGAATAGGTGTAGGTTCTGGTGGCGGGGCGACAAGGGGTATTACAGGGTCAGAGCAAGCAGTGAGCATAGTGACTATGGCTAGGACAATCGCGAAGCGTCTTAGTTTTAGATAAAAACCCATTTAATCAGACTAATACCCCAATCTGGTTTAATGCTGTCGTTGCAAGGATCTTCTGCACTATTTCTTTTTGCTGAACTGATTATTGAAGAACCGTAGAATACCTTTGACTTTCACTATGGTTGAATGATGGAGATCAGCAAAAAGAGCGAAAGATATTCAGCTTTTCGCGCTTTTTCCCATAAGGAGTTCCGTCGTTTCTACGTTGGCTCTATAGCTTCCCAAATAGGATTTTGGTTCTCTCACATTTCCTATCAAGCGCTGATGACTGATCTCACTAACGACGAACTCTGGGTTTCATTACTATTCGTAGTTACTTTTCTTCCGGTATTGGTGTTCGGCCCTGTAGGAGGATTCCTAGCTGATCGGTTAGATAGGAAGAAACTTTTGCTTTCAACGTACGCTGCTCTGATTCTTGTTTCATGCCTTCAGGTAGGGCTGGTAGTTGCTGATGTGATTTCTCCGATTGTTCTCCTTTCTACGTCTTTTTCAGTTGGAATTGTCATGGCTGTCCTTGGGCCGGTAGTTCAAGCTGTCACTGCGAATACTGTTCCTCATGCCGACTTATCTAGTGCAATTTCCTTACAGGCAATGTCTTCAAATGCGAGTCGAGTTCTTGGGCCAGCAATCTGCGCACCTTTAGTAAGCAATAATTTGTATGAAGTATCCTGGTCACTCTATGGAATTTGTGCTGCTTTAGCCTTGCTTGTAGCTGCGGGAATTACTCTTTTCCCATATGATTTGGATCCCACTCCTACCCCAGTTTTTCAGAGCATAAGTGATGGGGTTGCTCATGCGAAGGAGAAAGCAGAAGCTTGGCGAGCGTTATTAGTTGTTGGTTTTATTTCTGTTTTTGGTGTCTCCCATGTTGCGTTATCTCCTTCGTTTACGGCAAATAATCTTGGAAGGGCTAGTAGTGATTTCGCTTGGCTTGGAGTAGCCACTGGTTTCGGGGCATTAATTGGAGCGTTAGCAGCTGGGAGCTTTACGGCTAAGTCAAGCCTTCAAAGAGGTGTTTTATTCGCTATTCCCTATTGCATACTGCTTCTTATTTTCTCCAGAGTCTCAGATTTTGGTGTTGCTATGCTCATCCAAGTATTTGTGGGATTCTTCTACATGGCTTCGTTCACGACACTTCAAGTCGTGGTTCAAGAACTCGTAGCTGAGGAGTTTCGCGGCCGAGTAATGTCTTTGTTCCAAATTGCATGGGCGGGTCTAGTACCCGTTGGAACCCTGATTATGGGGCTCACTGCGAGTTCAAAGGGCTTAGGCTTTGGCGCTGCAGACACTATCGGCCTTACATCTTTAATTTGCCTTTGCTACATTTCGTGGGTTGTAGCACGCGAGACTTTTGATGCTTCGCGTTTTAAGGCCTAAACTCAATGAGGCTCTTACTTAAACCATTTATAAGGTTCTTTCCCAGCGATGTTGAAGTAGATGACCATATTAACAACATGCGCTATTAGTAGAATAAACCCAAAAAGAACAGCCCAGCCAAAGTGGTTATAGTAATCATGAGCATTAAAGAGATACAAGACTAGGGCAACTAGTGACGTCCAAAGTGTCATACCTGCAATTCCATATAGAGTTTTCATTTTATTTCCTTTCTTTTCTATGAACAATACGAACACTTACATCTGATTTCAGTATTGACTGGCAAGCAAGTATGTAACCCTCGTCGATTTCCTTACTCGTTAATACATATGCGAAGTCAAGTTGTGGTTTTATTTCACCTGAAATAAGAAGAGTTTTGCACGTCCCACAACTTCCCACTTTGCATCGATGTGGCCATTCTAGGCCATGGCGTAATGCGGCAGAGAGTAGCCGTTCTCCCCTGCTAGCCTCAAACTCAACTCCCAAAGGTTCTACCCTTGCAATTTGAGTTGCAGCAGTTTTCTTAAATGCTTTCAACATGCAATAACCTCTCTTTATTTATCGTGCCAAGTGGGTTTCTAATTTTGCGTGTCTATTAAATTCTTGTGCAATGTTTCTCTCTGCTTCTGTTGCATAGTTCTGATCCCAATGGTCTAAATGTACTTGAACAAATTTTCTAAAAAAGGGTGGAACCAAGATATACAAAAAAAGTTGGAAATAACCTATTCCATAATTCGGCCCTTTGACATCATCCAATTCCCAGAAATATGTCTCACCTCGGACATGGTGGTCGCATTGACGCCCTATCTCTATGAAAAACCAGCTTGTAAAAATATTGTCATTATCCCATGAATGCCGATGTTCAACAGGCTTTCCTTCTTCTC
Source organism: Acidimicrobiaceae bacterium (assembly GCA_002709645.1). Classification (GTDB taxonomy): domain Bacteria; phylum Actinomycetota; class Acidimicrobiia; order Acidimicrobiales; family UBA8592; genus UBA8592. The sequence continues at coordinate 32,374 of PAQG01000002.1, read as the reverse complement.
GTATGAGGCCGTAATGACCCATGAAATTAAGGGCTTCTAGTAAAAAATTTGAAATTCCCCAAATAATTAATATCGCAGCTATTCCCCATAATCCTCCAGCCCAAATAAATAACACCAAAGTTGGCAAACTAAAGAGGTAGCCAACAAGCCAACGGTTGTTGAGGTTGATAAATGATTTTTGCTGTCTTTTAGCTTTCTTAGCTTCCATATCATAGGAATAGTGAGATTGCCCCATGTGTGAGTGCCATGCGTGTGCGTAAACATTTCGACCACGTGGCGCAGTTGCTGGATCATCTTCATGACCGAGATCAAGGTGGTGATTATAAACGTGCGCATATGTGAAATGCGATGCGCCACTTAACGCCATGATAAGCCGCGAGACAAAGAAACCTTCTTTCTTGTTATGAGACAATTCATGCCCATAGATTATGCCGAGCCCTGCCCAGAGTGCAGCGGATAATGTCGCTCCGATCAAACTCATAACTGAAACCGCTTCGGAAGCAGAAGATGCATATTTATGTATTTGCCAAGCTAAAGCCAGTTGCAATGTTATAAAAACCGGAAGCATAAAATACATCACGCCATATTGGAAATACTTAACTCCATATGATCGTCCATCGGGAGCGAAATCTGCGCGGCGATGAATATTTCTTGTTGCTATATCCGCTACAGTGCAAACTCCAAAAAGAATAACCCCTAACCAGGTATAAGTATCCCCTAACAGGATTCCTCCAATAGTCAGTAACGACATAATTGGGACAATAAGATAGCGGGCATTCACGGAGAATATCCTCATGATGAACCTCCTAGTTCATTTTGATAGTTTTATGCCTAGGAGATTTCTCCCTTTTAGCGCTTTATTTTAAATCGCGGCAAGCAGGCAAATCACGATTTTTTGTTGGCAAAATTATTCTGCCAACAAAGTAACAATATTTTATTTTGCCGCAGCAAATCCTTTATCAAGGTCAGCGATAATGTCATCAATATGCTCTATGCCAACTGAAAGTCTTATCAAACCAGGGTAAACACCAGTATCAGCTTGTTCTTCTTCAGTTAGCTGACTATGTGTAGTTGAAGCTGGGTGGATGACGAGGCTTCGTACATCACCAATATTTGCGACGTGGCTGTGCAATTCCAATCCTTCTACAAATTTTTGTCCTGCCTCAAGGCCACCTTTGATATTAAAGGCTGGAATAGCTCCGTATCCTTTACCACCGGTTAGTTCTGTCGCTCGTGCATGCCATTGGCTGCTTTCTAGCCCTGCATAAGCTACTGATTCCACCTGATCGTGAGCTTCAAGATATTGAGCTACTGCAAGTGCATTGCTGCAATGCCGTTCCATTCTCAAGCTTAAAGTCTCTAATCCTTGCAGAAAAAGAAATGAGTTGAATGGAGTGGTTGATGCCCCAAGGTCTCGAAGCATTTGCACACGTGCTTTAATTATGTAGCATCCATGCCCTAAAGCTGGCCAATACGCTAGGCCACCATAGCTAGGGTCTGGGTCTGTCATGTTGGAGAATTTCCCACTTGCACCCCAGTCAAAGCTGCCTCCATCAACGAGTACACCACCAATGGAAGTTCCGTGACCGCCTATGTATTTTGTGGCGGAATGAACAACGATGTCTGCCCCATGTTCTAATGGCCTAACGAGATATGGGGTAGCTGCTGTATTATCTACCATTAACGGAACGCCATTGTTGTGAGCTACCTCGCTAATACCTGCGACATCAAGCCAGTTGTTTTTCGGATTTGGGTTCATTTCTCCGTAGAAGAGTTTGGTGTTGTCTCGTACAGCAGACTGCCATTCTTCTAAATCATCTGGATCTTCGACGAAAGTAACCTCTATGCCCAGCTTCGGGAGGGTGTAATGGAAGAGGTTATACGTTCCACCGTAGAGAGATGCTCCTGAAACCATGTGGTCTCCGGATTCAAGAATTGTCAAAATACCGAGTGTTTCAGCTGCTTGTCCAGAAGCTAAAGCTAAAGCTCCAGGAATTCCTACAGCCGTTTCCGTAGCCCCTTCTAAAGCAGCTACCCTTGCTTCAAATACGCCTTGCGTTGGATTCATGATACGTGTGTATATGTTTCCCATTTCTGCTAGTGCGAACAGATTCGAAGCATGTTCGGTGCTATTAAATGTAAATGAGGTTGTCTGGTATATCGGAACAGCTCTTGCATTCGTAGCTGCATCCGGTTCTTGCCCAGCGTGTATTTGCTGAGTTTCAAATTGCCAATTGCTCATATTTACCTTTCTATTATTTTGTTGATGTTTTGTTGAAAGGATCCCATTTTGCTTGATCTCTCGATGTGTGTTTATCCGCTGGGACAATTACTTGCACTTTCGCACCACATCCCCATTTCTGGGAAGCACCTTGGGTGTCCATCCTAGGTTGCCGGGCCACTAATGACCTCTCTTAATGTTGTTATTGATTGAACCAGAATCTACGTCATTCTGCAACCTGTGAAGGGCTTTTATTTAGCCTTGTCCCCCACTGGTATCTTTCACACTTTGTTTTCCAGATGAGATCCAGGGCATCATGGCACGCAATTCTTTACCCACCTGCTCAACGGGCAGGTCATGCCCAGCTGCTTCAAGTTCTAAGAATCGTTTACGTCCACCTCTTCCTTCAGCTACCCATTCTTCAGCGAATGTTCCATTTTGAATTTCTTCAAGAATATTCTGCATTGTCTCCCGTACATGATCGTCTATTACTCGTGGACCTCTAGTTAAATCACCATATTCTGCGGTATCAGAAACGCTATAACGCATACCAGCGATACCTTCTTCATACATAAGGTCAACAATTAATTTAAGTTCATGTAAGCATTCAAAATAAGCTATTTCTGGCTGGTATCCGGCGCCGACCAATGTATTGAACCCACTATTCACAAGTTCGGTTAACCCGCCACATAGAACAACTTGTTCGCCGAATAGGTCTGTTTCACATTCTTCAGTAAAAGTTGTCTCAATTACTCCAGCTCTGGCTCCGCCAATTGCATCGGCATACGCTAATGCGAATTCTTTTGCGTTACCAGAAGGGTTATTCTCAACTGCTATCAAGCATGGAACGCCGCCACCTTCAACATACGTTCTTCTAACTAGGTGCCCTGGTCCTTTGGGAGCGACCATGACAACGTCAACATTTGATGGAGGTTGAATTAAGTCAAATCGGATATTAAAACCATGTGAGAACATCAAAGTATCCCCATCATTCAGGTTCGGCCCTATGTGGGTTTCATAAATTTCTGCCTGATCGGTATCTGGCAGAAGAAGCATTACTACGTTTGCCCAAGCTGACGCTTCGGCAATACTCATTACTTGTAGTCCAGCTTCCTCTGCTTTTGCCACTGAACTAGATTCTGGTCGTAAACCCACAGCAACATCAATACCGGATTCTTTTAGGTTCAAAGCATGCGCATGCCCTTGAGACCCGTAACCAAGAACAGCAATTTTTTTTGTTTCAATCTGCGTCCGATCTGCATCGGCTTCGTAATAGATGTTTGCCACTGTTTCTCCTTATTAATTTGGCTTATACCTTCTTAGATCTTCTTTTCTCTCTTCACGATGTGATTGTTGAAAGCGCGATTATTCCTGTACGTTGAACTTCCACAATGCCATAGGTTTCTAATACAGCTTCAAAATCATTTATTGTCTCGGGAGTTCCTGATAATGATACGACTATTTTCTGATCTCCTACACTTAGGACATTCGCTTCAAATGACTCTATTTCTCGCATAATTTGATCTTCTCTTCCTTCATCTACATTGACTGTAGCGAGGATAAGCTCTCGACTTATGGAGTCTTCGGGGGATAATTCTTGAATTTCAACAACATTGATTAGTTTGTCTAGTTGTTTCACAACTTGTTCAAGGGGGGCTGATTCTGCGTCAACGACTATCGTTAGCCGGCTAAATAGTTCATTATCTGTTGGGGCTACCGCTAGAGATTCAATATTAAACCCTCTTCTTGCGAAAAGTCCTGAAACACGCGCAAGAACTCCGGGTTTATTTTCCACTCTGACTACAAGGGTATGGAACCGAATCGAGCTCATTCTTCATTTCCTTGTGAGGGGTGAACAATCACTTCGCTATTTGACTTCCCTGCCGGAACCATTGGGTAAACGTTCTCGCTTGCTTCTGTTCTGAAATCGATAACTACCGGCCGGTCATTGATTTCGTTTGCTTGCTCGATGGCTGGTTTAACTTCTTCTGGTGATTCCACTCGGATACCCACGCACCCCATTGATTCAGCCAGCATTTTATAGTCTGGCAGGTCAGGTTGGAGATGAACTTCACTGTATCGTTCGTCGTAGAAAAGTTCTTGCCATTGTCGCACCATCCCTAAATATCCATTGTTTAGTACAGCTATCTTTACGGGAAAATTTTCAAGTCTTGCTGTTACGAGTTCTTGATTGGTCATTTGGAAACATCCGTCTCCGTCTATGGCCCACACCATTCGTTCCGGTTTCCCTGCTTTTGCTCCTATTGCTGCTGGTACAGCAAAACCCATAGTCCCCAATCCCCCTGAATTTATCCAGGTGTATGGGTGGTTGAAGTTCCAGAACTGGCTTGCCCACATTTGATGTTGACCAACGCCCGATGCGACAATTGTGTCATCTGGTGTATTGTCTCTCATTTGTTCTATAACAGATTGGGGTTTTAGCCCTTCACCGGTCTGCCATTCATCGTAAACAAGGGGATATTTTTCTTTCCACCCACTGATCTGAGATTTCCAAGCGGAACGATCGGCGTGGCTCTCAGTCTCTTCAAGTTCTCTAATTGCTTTAATAAGCTCGGTAATTGTTTTTCCGACATCTCCTTGTATTGCGACATCTACAGAGCGAACTTTGTTGAATTCGGCTGGATCAATATCGGCATGGATGATTTTGGCATCAGGTGCGAAAGCATCTACTTTTCCTGTAACTCTGTCATCGAAACGGGCGCCCAGTGTAATTAGCAGGTCTGATTGTTGGAGGGCAGTAACTGCGGTGTAGTTCCCATGCATTCCTGGCATACCTAAAGCAAGGGGATGGTTATCAGGGAACCCGCCCCTATTCATAAGTGTTGTAACAACATGGATATCTAACAGTTCAGCTAAATCTTTGAGCTGCTCAGCTGCTCGTGCTTTAAGAATGCCACCTCCGCTATAAATAACTGGTTTTTGGGATTGAAAGATGAGCTTAGCTGCTGCCTGAATGTCTTGTAGATTAGGTTCTACAGTTGGTTTATACCCTGGTAGGTCATGTCCAGAAGGTTCATAATCTTCAAATTGAGACACTGGGTTGTTTGCATCGACAAGATCCTTTGGGATGTCAATGAGCACTGGGCCCGGCCTTCCGGTCGTAGCTATATGAAATGCGTCATGGATAACTTGGGGAATTTGTTCGGCATCAGTAACTAGGAAATTGTGCTTTGTTACCGCCATAGTTATCCCGGTTGTATCGCACTCTTGGAAAGCGTCAGAACCTATAGTGCCACTAGCTACCTGACCTGTTATACAGACGAGCGGAACTGAATCAAGCATTGCGTCAGCAAGAGGCGTAACCATATTTGTCGCTGCGGGACCGCTAGTTACAATAGCTACTCCAGGCCGTCCGGTTGCGTGGGCATATCCTTCTGCCATGTGACCTGCACCTTGTTCATGCCGAACCAAAACGTGGCGAATGGAAGAGTCAATTAGCGGATCGTATGCAGGCAAGATAGCTCCACCTGGGAGGCCGAATACAATCTCAACACCTTGAGCTTCAAGATTTTTCATTAAGGCTTTTCCGCCGTTGGTTTTCATCTCGCTACCTTTACGCGATTCGTGCTATCTGACCCCTTTACGGTACCCATTAGTTGGACAGTACCGGCGGGGATAACACTTACAATTTGGGAAAAACCAATATTAAGGGTTTTTTTGTGGTGGTTGACACATCATCTCGTACCATCGTTTTGTGGGAATAAACGATGGTTCTAAATCAAATGTGAGGAAATTCTCTGCAGAGTTACCTGCTGGGCTAATTCTTATCACATTTGGACGATTTATTTCTAATATTGCTTACCGTTTGGTTTTTCCTTTCTTGCCTACAATTTCTCGTGGTTTAGGTGTTTCAACTGGAACCATGGGCACAGCTTTAGCGATGAGGGATCTTGTAGAAATCTCTAGTCCTTTGCTTGGGAAAATTACTGATAAGCGAGGAACTTCTCAAGCTATGGTTGCTGGTATTTGCGGCCTCGGAATGGCTACAGCTTTACAAGGTGCAAGTTCAGGTTTAATTCTTTTCATTTTCGCCCTTGTCTTAGCTTCTCTTTCCAAGAACTCTTTTGATATTGGTTCTAGCGCATGGACCGGAGCATCAGTTCCTTTTGATAAACGTTCTCGAGCAATTGGTTTGATTGAAACGACATGGGCTCTTTCTTTCGTTATAGGCATGCCAGTTGCTGCTGTGTTAATTCGAGCGGGGACATGGCGCACTCCTTTTCTAGTCACTGCTGCTCTCTGTGCTCTTACCGGAGTTGTTTTTCACCTATTTCTGCCAAAGAACGAAGCAAAGGCTGAAACTGTACCCGTTTCGCGCCTTTCCCCTATCGCCCGATTTGCTCTACTAGCTATGGTTGCACTTGGTTGTGGTCATATGATGATGCTCGTTACATTTGCTGCTTTTCTTGAAGATCAGCATGGATTGTCTACATCTGGGCTTGGGTTCATCGCCCTAGTCATCGGTGTCGCTGAGTTGATTGGGTCTGGGGGTGTGGCCATTTTCGGCGATAGGTTCGGAAAAGTTAAGGTAGTTAAAGTCGCTCTTATTTTGTCTCTGCCGCTTTCTATTTTCCTTCCACTTGGAGAGTCTTCTATTTGGGCCGCCCTGTTATTAATTTCCTTTTGGTTTATTTGCACGGAATCGGTAATTGTTTCCATGCTTTCAACCTGCACTGAACTTGATCGTAAAGCACGCGGGGCAATGATGGGTTTTGTCTATGCTGGCTGGGCATTTGGAAGATTTTTCGGAGCGATCATTGGGGCAAGAGTATATGAGAACTCTGGAATGGGCCCTGTTTCGATAATTATGACTGCGGTTCTCGGGTTTGCTTTTCTTATCGTTCTTAAAGCCTTTGGCGTTTCCGGTGAATTCGAGGATAGAGATATATTGCCGTCATGACCACAGCAATCTATCCAGGGTCATTTAACCCGCCAACTATCGGGCATCTGGAGATCGTCCGGAGCGCTATCGAGCATCTTTCTCTGAGTCGAATTGACCTTGCTATTTCGGAGGTGGCTTTAGGAAAAGAAAATGTTAAGGCCCCTTCAATTGATGACAGGTTAAACATACTGCAAGGATCAGTTTCAGGAATCTCAGGCGCTCATGTGGTTAGAACTTCGAAGCAGTTAATTGCCGATATTGCCGAAGGGTATGATGTGGTAGTTCTCGGGGCAGATAAATGGGCACAATTGCAGGACTTAGCCTTCTACAAAGATGAAGCACATATGAGGGATTGTTTAGGGCGGTTACCTAGGTTGGCAGTTGCCCCGAGAAATAACATTTCAGTCCCTGAAGAGATCCTTTTAAAAGTTTCAGAAGAAATCAGCCCGATATCCTCTTCTGTGGTTAGACAGGGGAAATTTGAATGGATGACCGACGAAGCCAAGAAATATGGTCAGGCAAATAGTTTTTGGGGTTTCAACTAACCATTAGCCATTTCTCACGTGTAGTAGTTGTCATTACCTTTTCGGAGTTTCACAACTTCAAACTGGTGAAACTCTGCTAACCTGCCGTATCAATAATGGAACGAACCAAACACGGTGGCATGATGAACGAACAACCAGTCCAAATGAACATCCACTCGTCACGGATCACTCAGCCTAAGAGCCAAGGTGCCTCTCAAGCGATGCTCTTGGCTACCGGCCTGAGCCAATCAGATCTGGACCAGCCTCAGATAGGTATCGCAGCATGCTGGTATGAGGGCAACCCATGCAATATGCACCTTGACGACCTTGGTCTCCACGTGAAACGCGGGGTTGTTGACTCGGGTCTCGTCGGTATGCGATTCAACACGATTGGTGTCTCCGATGGCATCTCCATGGGAACAGATGGTATGTCGTATTCGCTACAGAGCCGCGATCTGATCGCTGATTCAATCGAAACGGTTATGGCAGCCCAGTGGTACGACGGCCTTGTTGCTTTACCCGGTTGCGACAAGAACATGCCGGGCTGCGTCATCGCGATGGGTCGCCTTAACCGGCCGGCGATTATGGTCTACGGCGGTACGATTCGAGCAGGCTGTGGCACTATTGGGGGTGTCGAAGAGAAACTTGACGTTGTGTCGGCATTCCAGAGTTACGGGCAATTCCTGGCTGGGACAATTACTGAAGAAGAACGCCAGACGATTGTGTCGTGCGCCATTCCTGGGGCTGGTGCGTGCGGCGGGATGTACACCGCAAACACGATGGCCACCGCCATTGAAGCAATGGGTTTGAGCCTGCCGTACTCGTCATGCACTCCTGCTGAGGACCCTGCCAAGGTCGAAGAGTGTGTTACTGCTGGCGCGATGATGGGAATACTTCTGTCGGAGGGATTGACGCCGCGCCGGATTGTCACCCGCGAGTCGCTCGAGAATGCAATGGTCGTGACCATGGCACTCGGTGGATCAACTAACGCTGTGTTGCACATGATTGCGATGGCCCGTGCGTTTGAGCTTGAACTGAACCTTGACGACTGGCTCGCAACGAGTGCACGAGTGCCACTGCTTGCCGATCTGAAACCATCAGGACAGTACGTGATGGAAGACCTCCATGACGTTGGCGGCGTTCCTGGTGTGATGCGGTACCTGCTTGACGAGGGCATGCTTGACGGCGATCAGATGACGGTGACAGGGAAAACATTGGGCGAGAATTTGTCCGAAATACCACATCTACTCAAGGGTCAAGACGTTGTTTCCTCGCTTGATACGGCAGTGAAGTCAAGGGGTCATATCTCGATCCTGCGCGGTAACCTCGCTCCTGGCGGCTCGGTGGGTAAGATCACCGGTAAACAGGGTCTGCTCTTCACGGGGCCAGCGCGCGTGTTTGACTCTGAAGAAGACATGATTGCTGGACTTGAAGAAGGCCGAATCCAGTCAGGTGATGTGATTGTGATCCGCTATGAAGGTCCTAAGGGTGGGCCGGGAATGCCCGAGATGCTAACGCCCACTAGCGCGCTTGCTGGCGCTGGCTTCATTGATGATGTCGCTTTGATCACCGACGGTCGTTTCTCTGGTGGAAGCCACGGTTTTATCGTTGGGCACGTTGTTCCCGAAGCCCAAGAAGGCGGTCCGATCGCTCTGGTGCGTGATGGGGATATCATCACGATCGACGATGAAAGCCATGAGATGAACGTGGCGGTCGCCGACAGCGAACTCGCTGCCCGTGCAGAACAATGGGAGGCGCCACCGTTTAAGGCAACATCGGGTACTTTGTGGAAGTACATCCGCCTCGTTGAAGACGCATCCCACGGTTGCGTCACAGATGGCTGAGTAAACTCTGCAGTTCTCTGAACTCTATTGGTTTATGCTGTCCATGATTGTTTGCGTGCTCCGAAAATTTGAACGGTGAACTGAATTTTAAATGAGAACTTCAGCATTCAGTTCTTATTGCTCTATTGAATCTTTAATCTGATTGAATTTTGTTCGAACTATTAACGCATACGTATCTGCGATTGCTGGTTCTCTGTGCGCTTGCTGCGCTTTTAGTCTTTCCGGGTCCTGAACTACCGCCATGAAAGCTGCTTTACTTGGGAAAGCATTAAATCGGACTTGATCCCATTCTCTCCCGTCACCAACAATTGTGCCTTCCACCCCAAACCAGCCAGAGACGCGAACACCTTGCTCTATGCCGATAGTAGATGCTTTCAAAGTATATTTAGCCATTTTTTCTGGGGTTTCACCTAACTCAGTTTGGATATTAAATTTCACGACATGCAGAGCGATTATCGGACCGTCTTCGCTGCTTGGCGGATGCTCCACTTTCTCCCAATCAGGAAGGGATGTTTGTGCGTTCGGGGAATTTATGGGTAAGCAGCCCATAACTATTGTTTCTTTCATCCCTGCTTCCTTGTGTACGTGTTTTTCTTGGAAGTCTTTTCTTTCTTGCATATCGATAAATGATTTCCTTGTCGGATATTTCACGACTGCTATTCGGTCCCAATCTCGATGATCACCAAGAAGTTTGTTTTCGACTTCGCCAAGGTAAACGATTTCCGCTCCTACGGCTTCAAGGGGTCCTAGGGGTGTGTAGCGATCGTCAGCTTCTCGACCTGTGATTTCTGTCGTGTTTTCATCTTCATACTGGGCTACGTCATGGTATTTCATGAGATTAACCATCCAGATGGGTCCATCTTCATTTGCAGGGGTACTAGCGAGTTGCAGGGCGTAATCGTAGTCAACGGAACCGTATTTTGGTGATGCCATAGTTGTTCTTCTTTCAGGTGTTATGTGTTAGCAATAAAGTCGTTAATAAGTGCGGCAAGTTCTGGACCTTTGTCTTCTTGGAGGAAATGCCCGGCGGATTTTATTGTTACGTGGTTCTGTTGTTTAGCTCCGGGTACTTTCGCATGGAATGGGGCATCTCCGCCTTTGGTTACTGGGTCGCTATCGCTAAATGCGAGGAGGAAAGGTTTGGTAAATTCACTGAGTGTTACCCATGCATCAGCATTGTCTTTGCTGGCAGGGTCTTCTTCACTTGTGGGAACTAGAGATGGGAAGATTCTTGCTCCCGCTTTGTAGTCATCGGTGGGGAAAGGCGCATCATACGCGTTCATTTCTTCAGGATTGAGATCTCGCACGCAGGCAGAGTTGATTAGGTCCCCTACTGGAAATTCTGGAGTTGTTTGTGAAAATTTTTGCCATCTTAGAAATGCCTCCGTTGCTTCTCCTTTCCCAGTGGGAAGGCCAGTGTTTCCGATAACAACCCTTGCGTAACGTTCCGGTGAGAGTGCCACTAGTCGCAACCCAATTAATCCACCCCAATCTTGACCGAAGAAGGTGATTCTGTTTAGGTCTAAGTAGTCAAAGATTAGTTCTCTCATCCATTCAACATGTCTGGCGTAAGAATAGTCAGTTTGTTCAACTGGTTTATCGCTCTTCCCGAAACCGACTAAATCCGGGACTATAACCCGATGTCCCTCTTCTACGAGAATGGGGATGATATGCCGGTATAGGTAACTCCAGGAAGGTTCTCCGTGGAGCAACAAAATAGGATCTTTGTCTTTGGGGCCTTCATCTAGGTAATGGACGCGTAAAGTCCCGCCTTCAGCATCATTGATTTCAACATAGTTCGGTTCAAATGGGTAATTTCGCAAGCTAGCGAATCTACTGTCAGGGGTTCGTATTGTCTGCATGTTTCTCCTCTTTACGCTCCTATTTCAACTCTATGTAAGTCGTCGCCTAATTCAATTCTTCCGGAGAAATGCTGGGATGCTATCTCCTTCCATTCTTCTCCTTGCCCGGAAGGGAAGGCAGGTACGTAATGTGTTAAAACAAGTGTTTCTATTCCAGCGCGCTCTGCGGTTTGTGAGGCTTCTTCAACCGAAGAGTGGTAATCGCAAACATCTTGTAGGCGTTGGATAGGAATATTCTCAATAATGTCCTTACGTATAACGGTATGAACAAGTCCTTTCGCCCCAGTACATAATTTGTCCAACCCAACACATGGGATGGTATCTCCTGCTACAACAACAGCATCATTTCCATGGTCGAAGCGAAAAGCGATAGTGGGGTCTACTGGTCGGTGGTCTGTCGGTTCAGTAGATATTTTTATGTCACCTTTTAATTCCACTACTCCACTTTCGATTTCAGTAACATTCACTGCGGGAGGTTCGTTGAGATCTTCGTGATGGTCTCTTCGGTATTTGATGTCGAAGCTAAGGAAATGTAAAAGCCTGTCAACCACCTCTTTTGTCCCAGGTGGGCCAACGATTTGAAGAGGTTTCTGTTCTGTGAACGTAGTGACCCAAGCAGATGTGATGACGTCATTTAAGTCAGTTATGTGGTCACTATGAAGGTGTGTGATCAAGACCCCATTGAGCATGTTGGCGCCGCATCCTGCGGCTGCAAGACGCATGAGCACGCCTCTGCCTGCGTCAACTAGGTAGTTTTCTTCACCAGCTTGTATTAGGGTTGCTGGTCCAGCTCTGTTGGGGTCAGGTATTGGAGAACCAGTTCCGAGAAGAGTGATAGCGATCATTGTTTCCTCCTGTTAAATAGCGATCTATTGTCTCGCGTTTTCAGCTCGCGCCTGAGCTTCATCGGCATCGGGTGCTCTTTTGGCTGCGAGTTGGATTTCGATTTGGTGTAGTTTCCCTGCAAAAGGAAAAGGGCTTTTATATTGAGGTGAGACAGCTGATCCGTGGTCGTAACCTATGCTTGAGCCTACGGAAGAGATCATTCTCATGAATAGGGGAACCTCTACAGAACCGGATAGTTCTCCGTTGATATAGATTTTGATTTCTCCGCCTTCTTTGAGTCTGCGGAATTGAGCGCGAAGTGTTGAGTCCCCGGCTGGAACCTCAACGGTGGACGTTACAACCGAATGGTTGTCAAATGCGTTGTAATCTACAACTAAACGTTCTTTTTGTATGAATATTGAAATGCCAGAGTTCTCTGTTCCTGTTGAGAACAGTACTCCCTCGTCGTTTTTTTCTCTGGTGACTGTGGCTGTTAAGTCAAAGCTTCTTCCACCAATTGCTGCACTTGCTTGACCTGGTATGGGAGACATTGGAGGCCTGTACACATATTTTCGGCTCGTTGGGTGCGGTGACAAATCTCTGAATCGTGCTCCAAATAATTCAAACCCTCTGTCATCAAGTGGAAGAACACCGTGCTTTTCAGCTTCTTCCCACCATAGGTTCTGTAACTCTGCCAATTTTTTTGGTTCGGACTCAGCGAGGTCATTGCATTCGGACCAGTCATCAGTGAGTTTGTATAATTCCCATCGTTCGTTGTCGTAATCCGCGCCTTGTTGGTGGCGGCAAACAGCTTTCCATTCTCCTGCTATGAGCGCCCTGCTGCCCATGTTCTCAAAGTATTGGACTGTGTTGTGAGAAATTCCGTTTGGATCTGCAAGAAGATGAGCAAAGGAATGGCCTGTGATAGGAATCTGTGGAATGCCTTTATATGTTTCAGGTGCTTGGATGTTTAGTATTTCAAAAAGAGTAGGTGCGATATCAGAAACATTTGCGAATTGGTTTCGTAAAGAACCCTGGTTTTTCTCCTCAATTCCTTTAGGCCAATGAATGATCATAGGGACATGCACGCCTCCTTCATGAGTATTTTGTTTATACCATTTGAACGGAGTGTTACCTGCTTGCGCCCACCCCCATGGGTAATTGGTATGGCTATGTGGCCCCCCTATGTCATCAATGTTTTCGATGGCTTGATCTGGGGTTTCTAATATCCCATTGAAAAACTTCATTTCGTGCATAACCCCAAAAGGACCTCCTTCTTGAGAAGCTCCGTTATCTGAGAGGAGAATGAAGATTGTGTTATCTAGCTGGCCTGAATCACGCAAACCGTTTAATAGGCGACCAATTTGGTCATCTGTATGATCAAGGAAAGCTGCAAATGCTTCTTGGAGACGCGCCGCTAAGCGTTTCTGATTTTCTGGCAGTTCATCCCATTTTTCGACCCCAGGGTTTCTTGGAGCTAATTGTGTTCCTGATGGGATTACTCCAAGTTCTAACTGGCGGTTATGCCAACGTTCACGAACGACATCCCAACCTTCATCAAAAACACCTCTGTACTTAGCTAAGTAATCGGGAGGGGCTTGGTGCGGAGCATGAGTAGCCCCGAATGGGAGATATGCAAAGAACGGGCGGTCTGGTCGAATTCCTTTTGAATCAGCAATCATTTCCAGAAGGCTGTTAACAATATCTTCGCTTAGGTGATAACCATCTTCTGGTTTCGCGGGGGGTTCAACAGAATGGTTATCTCTGACAAGGTCAGGGTGAAATTGATCTGTTTCTCCCTCTAGAAAACCATAGAAACGATCAAACCCTCTGCCAAGAGGCCATTGGTCGAACGGGCCAGCGGCTGAACAGTTTTCCATTGGGGCTAAGTGCCATTTCCCAGCGCAAAACGTGGCGTAGCCTTCTGCTTGGAAAATCTCAGCCATAGTTGCTGCCTCATTGGTTATATGCCCGAGCATGTGTGGGAATCCAGTGCGGAAGTTGGAAACTGATCTCATCCCAACCGCATGCTGGGATCGACCAGTTAAAAGCGCTGCTCTTGTAGGTGAACAGAGCGGCGTGACATGAAAGTTTGTGAACTGCAGTCCATGAGTTGCTAAAGCATCAATATTTTTTGTATCAATTGACGATCCATAGCACCCCAATTGGGCGAATCCTGTGTCATCTAACAGAACCACCACTATATTTGGGGCGTCTTCACCGGGGTGTTTAGGGAGTTCAAACCATGGCTCAGACTCGTCAAGAGTCTTCCCGATAGTTCCCTTAAACCTGTGTGTGGAGTTTCCCAATTTACACATAATCCCTATTTGTTACTTATAGACGATGTTACCGTCAGCGAGTATTAAGAACCAGTTAGTGGGTTCTTCAAGATCTTAGAGAGATCCCTCTTGGAATAGCTCGTTCGATGGAGTTCATAATTGGGGAATTTTTTTTGCAGTTCATTGACTAATCGCAATTCATTACCATTTTCTAGATTTGTGAAGAATATCTCTATTCCTGAATCTCGTTGCATGCATAAACTCCCATCTGGAAGGCTATGGAGTATCTCCTCAGTTAGGAAGGGGTCATCCGACTGACTTGCGACTATTAGCCCTTGAATGGGTTGCGGGTTCCGAAGTTTCATTCGGTACGCACAGAATTCATAAAAAGATTCGCATGAGTCTTTTATAATTCTGACTTTTGACTCTGGTATCGCAGTCCAGTTGACAGCTATTTCCTGTATTGAGAGATTGTTCTGAAATGCAAGGTCAAGGATTTCTGCGTCATGAGAGAATCCATTTATTACTGATGTTGCGAAAAGTATCTTTGCTATTGGCCCTTGATATGCCTTGAACCCGCATTGTGTATCCGATACGTTGTGTCTTGTCATTGCTTGATTAAAGAATGAGAACCCAGTTGTAACTAGTCGGCGGATTATTGATGTCCCATGAGTAGTTGATCCTTGTAAATTTCGTGAGCCTACAACTACATCCTGAGTTTCTAGAGCGAGTAAAACTGCGTCAATTGCCTGAAGGTCGGTTGCCATATCTGCATCCATGGTGATGATTATTGGCGCATTCGCAGCCGCTACTCCGGTTCGTAGCGCACTTCCTTTCCCAGTATTTTTGGGTTTCGTTATTACTTTCCCCTTTGGAAAGAAATCGTTGATGATTCGCTGGCAGATCAAACTTGTGTTGTCAGTGCTTCCATCATCAACTACGATCAGTTCGATATTTTGGGGATCAATGGATATTGAACGCAAGGCGTTCAACAGGGGAGGAATTCTTTTCTCTTCATTCAGCGCTGGCAAAATAATAGAGATTTTCGCAGAGCTTTTAAAGAGGAAATTGCTTTGCTTCACGACTGAATTTCAGATTGTGGGGAAGGTATTTCAATAGCTGTCAAGATTATGCCCTGCTGTATAGCGAATTTCCCGAAAAGTTTTTTAAATGGGCCTTTCTTTTGAATCTGCACTGTGAAGGTGTTCTCGTCACTGTGGAAATGAATGTGGGCTTCTTGGAAACCTAACCATTCTTGGGTAATGGGATACCACGCTTTGTATGTTGCTTCCTTCGCTGAGAAAAGGACTTTCCCCGGGTTTTGGATAAGTGAGCCATCAACAGATTTAACCCATTCTTGTTCTTGATCATTACCTATTCTTTGAAGCACTTTGGAAGACAGAGGTTCGTCTGTTTCTGCATCTAAGCCCAGTGAAAGGACTTCTGATTTTTTTGCGACTGCAGCAGCGGCATAACCATGTGAATGCGTTATTGACCCCACGATATTATGAGGCCAGATTGGCTCCCCTCTTTCCCCTATACGGATATGTTCTGGGGATATGTTTGCTGACTCCATTGCTTCGCGAGCGCAGAAGCGGCCTGCGATGAATTCTCTTTTACGATTTTGTGAAACATTCTCTAGATAGGTTCGTTCCTCTGGTGAGAGAAATGATGTATCGGCCGTTGGAGTACGAGTTTCCATAACGGCTACAGAACTTGAAAATAGGTTCTTTAGTGTTTCTCCCATACTTTGGACCGTACCGCACAGAATCTATTGTTGGGCATATATACGTTAGCAGTGCTTATTTACTTGTTGAGCGTTCGTTTAGGATTTGGTTTATGAGCTTTCCGTCTGCTTGGCCAGATGTTGCTTTCATTACCTGACCGACGAAAAATCCTTGGACTTTCGTATCACCTGAGCAGAAACGCTCCCACTCATCAGAATGCTGATTAATGAGTTGGTCCACTAGATTCTCTATTTCATTTGTTTCAATTGCCTCAAATCCTAATTCGGTTGCTAACTCTGCCGGAGTACCTCCTCTTTGGACTAGTTCTCCGAGCATTTTCTTTGCTTGTGTACTGGTTATTTCTGACTTGTTTTCCATTTGAACCAATTGTGCGAGAGATTCTGCTGTTAATTCTCCTAAGCCGGCAGATAAGTTATTCACCAGGTGTTTCACTACTTGATCAGGTAGTCCTCCTCTTCTAATAACATCTAAAGCGAAGACATCATGGTTTCGTTCTACAAGCAGGGCTACGTCACTTGGTTTCACTCCGGTTAGGTTTGCCAATTTTTCCCTTCGTTTAGAAGGCAATTCGGGCATCTCTTGATCAATCTTCGTAATTGTTTCTTCGCTGGGGTTGAGGGGCACTAAATCGGGTTCAGGGAAGTAACGGTAATCTTCTGCATCTTCCTTTGACCGGCCAGAACGGGTTCTTCCTGCGTTTTCATCCCAGTGACGGGTTTCCTGTCTCGGAGATTCCCCATTTTTGTAAAGGCCGATGTGTCGATTCGCTTCATACTCAATTGCTCGGCCAAGTGATTTAAGTGAGTTAACGTTTTTTATTTCACATCGTGTTCTTAAGTCATTCTCGCCAATTTCACGAACAGAAACATTTGCATCTACTCGTATTGAGCCTTCTTCCATTTTCGCGTCCGATATTTCTAGAGCCAAGATAATCCCGCGTAGTTCAGAAACATACGCTTTAGCCTGTTCAATAGTTCGTATTTCAGGCTTGCTTACGATTTCAATCAATGGAACACCTGCACGGTTGTAGTCCACTAAGGAGTAATCAGCTCCAGAGATTCTCCCACTCGTTCCAATATGGGTAGTTTTGCCAGTGTCTTCTTCTATATGCGCTCGTTCAATTCCTATTGTTTCTCCACTTGGTAGCTCAAGGTAACCTTCAAGATTCGTAGGTAAGTCGTATTGGCTGATTTGGTAATCCTTTGGCATATCTGGGTAAAAATAGTTTTTGCGTGCGAATACTGACCGGTTCACTGAGCAATGTAATGCTCTCCCTAATTGCATAGCGAAATAAACTGCTATTTCATTCACAACTGGCAAGGAGCCAGGAAGCCCTAAGCAAACTGGGCAAACATTTGTATTCGGCTCATTTCCAAACTGGTTAAGGCATCCACAAAAAAGTTTTGTTTTCGTTGCAAGCTCAGTATGGACTTCTAGCCCCACTATAAGTTCCCAATTATCTTTAAAGATTTCCTGATTCATTGTGCTGCCATTTCCAAGGTATGCGCTACTTGATACATCACCGGTTCCTTCATTGGGGGTGCAAGTATTTGCACCCCTATCGGCATCCCATCCTGCCCATGACCAAATGGGATGGAAATAGCTGGATGGCCAACAAGGTTGGAAGGAATAGTGCAAACATCGTTTACATACATTGTCATTGGGTCACTTACCTTCTCCCCTAGCTTGAAGGCAGTGCAGGGAGAAGTCGGGGAAAGGAGGACATCATATTCTTTATACAGAGCAGCAAAGTTCTCTGCTAAGAGTCTCCGAACTTTCAGTGCTTTCCCATAGTACGCGTCATAGTATCCTGCGGATAGCGCATATGTGCCAAGCATGATTCTCCGTTTGACTTCATCCCCAAACCCTTCAGTCCTCGTGTTGACGTTCATTTCATTCAGATTGGCACCATCAATTCTTAACCCGTAACGGACCCCGTCATAGCGACTGAGGTTACTTGATGCTTCTGCTGGTGCGATGAGGTAATACGCTGATAAACAATACAACGCTGCAGGAAGAGAAATTTCTTCAACTTGCGCTCCAGCAGCAGACAAAACCGAGACAGCTTTGTTTGCCTGTTCAATAACTTCACGGGTGATACCATCTATCCCTCCCATTAGTTCGCTAATGACGCCTACTTTAAGTGTGCTGATGTCTTTATCTAACACTTCCAAGAAAGAATTACTGGTTTGTTTGATGCTTGTTGAATCTAGCGGGTCATAACCTCCGATGACTTCATGAACAATTGCCGCATCTTTAACAGATGTGGCGAAAGGTCCTACTTGATCCAACGAGCTAGCGAATGCTAGCAGCCCGTACCGTGAGACTCCCCCATACGTGGGTTTGACGCCAACGACTCCACAAAGGGATGCTGGTTGCCGGATTGAACCGCCAGTGTCTGAACCTATGGCGATAGGGGCAAACCCTGCTGCGACAGCTGCTGCACTTCCGCCGCTTGACCCGCCAGGGACACACGAAAGGTCATGAGGGTTTCGCGTAGGGCCAAAAGCCGAATTCTCTGTTGAACTTCCCATAGCAAATTCATCTAAATTTGTTTTACCTACAATTGTCGCTCCTGCTTCTTTAAGTTTCTTCACAACAGTTGCGTCGTAGGGTGGTTTCCAACCTTCAAGGATCTTTGAACTTGCTGTAGTGGGTATCCCTTCCGTACAAAGGTTGTCTTTAACTGCTACTGGTACTCCAGCTAACGGCCCTACTCTCTCGCCTTTGGCGATTAGCTTGTCGGTCTCTTCTGCTGCTGCTCTAGCTTCGTCGATAGTTACCAAGTTAAATGCGTGAACATCTTTTTCGTATTGTTCAATATGATTGAGGTGTCGCTCAAGTATTTCAATTGCCGAGATCTCACCAGTGGTTACAAGTTCGGCTATTTCACTAGCGCTTTGGTACTGATCAGGAACCATGCTACTCATGGCTCTTCACCAAGGATTTTAGGCACAAGGAATCTTCCATCTTCTACTGCTGGTGCTTCAGGAAGGAAGTCAGAAGGTTTAAGCATGGGGCTTGGGGTATCTTCTCGCATCGTATTCTCAATGGGAAGCGGGTGGGACATAGGTTCAGTGTCGTCCAGTTCTAAAGCTTCTACATCTTCGGCGTGGTTAAGGATCGCTCCGAGTTGTTCAGTGAAACGACTTAATTCGTCTTCAGTAAGACGAAGACGGGCAAGGTACGCGACGTGCGCTACCTCCTCAGGTGAAATTGGTTCTGACATCATGATGAGTCTACCCAACTCAGGAGGCTGACGTCCCTATAGGCCTTATCTCGATGTAGCCATTTTACACTTCAGGCATCTCACCTATTTTTCGTTTGATTATTCTGCTAACGGTTCAGGTCCAAGGGAAACGATCAAATCTACGAACGAGTCTCTCAAAAGTGCTTCACCTGAGGCGGGATTGAGCATAATTACTATCCCTTCTGGGATAGTGGGGTGATACACCTCTTGCTTTCGAACTTGTAAACCTTCAAGAACTAGGGCTGTTTCCGCATCTTCAAAAGAATTCCCCTCTAAGTCAACTGGAATCGTCCTAAGTTCTGGGCCGGAACTTACGATCAAATCAACTGGAGAACCTGTCGGCATTTCTGAATCTTGGTTTGCGGGGCCAATCACTAGACCAATTCCTATATCTTCATCCGACTGTTGGGTAATAACACCAAGAGTTAGCCTTGCGCCGAGAAGAGCAGCTTCTGCGTCTTGGATGCTTAACCCAGTGAGCCCAAGAGGGATATCTCTTAACTCTGACCCTTGCGACACGTAATACGTGAGGATTTGACCTTCTTCAAGTAATTCCCCTGATAGTGGGATTGTCTTTAAAATAGTCCCCGCGGTAGATCCATCTTCTCTTGTTAAGGCTTCCTCCAATTCCCAGAAACTACTTACTTGATCTAGGAGGCTTTGCGGAGTTAACCCAATTACATCTGGAACTTCTCTAATATTTATGATTTCTTCATCGTCATTTACATACACTAGGGAAATAACACCTGCGATTAATGCGGCCATAAGTAGCAACCATGTCCACCTTCGGAAGCGTGATGCTACAAATTGGGCAGCTTTTTTTATTCGCGTGAAAGGAGTTAGCTTTTTAGGGTTATTTGCGTCTGTGTCATCAGGATTGACTGGAGTTGTAATACTTATACCTAGCCCGCTCTTGATAGGCAAAGGGTCGGGTCGGCTAAGTTCCTTGCTTGCTTCAACGAGCATATCTCTAAAGGTTTCGGCATCCGGCCGGTTGCTTGGTTCATAAGTCAAAGCTTTCGTGATCGCCGGAGTAATACTCCCAAAAATGGCTTCAGCAGGATCGCTGACGGATTCAGCCGAGTCGGTTTGTGCATCTTGGCCAACATGGTCTTTGCCAAGAACTAATTCGGTGAGAACAAGCGCTAAAGAATAAATATCGCTCGCTGTACCAATTGTTTTCTCTTCTCTATGTTCGGGTGAAGCGTATTTGCTTTTTTCAGTGAGAGCAGTTCCCGATAGATCTGCGGCTAGAGCAAAGCCACCGAGCTTTACCCGTCCTTCGCTATTGAATAGGATTTTCTTAGGTTTCAGTTCTCGTTGAATGATCCCCCGTTTGTGGACATAGTCAAGACCTTCAGAAGCTGCTACACCTATCACAACCGCTTGCGATATCGTCAATGCAGACGTTCTCTCCAACATTTCTTGCAAAGTTCCGCCACTTAAATATTCCATGACCGTAAATGGAATCTCACCCTCTCCCCACTCGTAGGTATCTATGACATTGGGGTGTGTAAGAGATGCAGCGATTTCTGTTTCCTTACGGAATTTTTCAATAGATTCCTCATCATTAATAAGCGAATCATGCAATACTTTCACAGCTACTTGTCGGCGCTGGGGAATATCGTCAGCTAGGTAAACCTGCCCCAAAGATCCTGATCCAAGCAGGGTAATTAGTCGGTAACGGCCGTTAATGACCTTTCCGGCATGAGATGGTGTAGATATGGGCACATACCGAGCGTATTACTGCTGAAGAGAATTTGCATACGCCCTGCGATTGTATCAGTTATCTGAGATCTGGCAGAATGGGACCATGGACGGTTCTGATGCGAAAAGGAAGGAAACGCGAAGCCTGTTTTCTAGAGTGATCGGCCCATTAATGGTAACTCTTGGTATTTGTGGCGTGATTCTAGGTTTTGCTCTTTCCAGTCAAGACAGTGGCGATATTCGAGTTGAAGGGAACCCGATTATTGAATCTTTGTTGCCGGAACCTGGTTCCGAAGTTCTCCGACAAAGTTTTGTTGGGATTGACCTCATCGCAGGTTATGAAGCCGAACTTACTATCAATGGGACTCCCATCCCTCCGGATCAAATAAACATCTTACGAGATTTAGATAATCCAAGAAAGAGTGCTGAAACAAGTGGGAGTTTCGGTTCAACTCTTAACAGGTTTCTGTATCAGCCTTTAGAAGGTAGAGCTGTCCCAGAGTTATTGGGTGACCGCAATTGCGTTATTGCCGTGTATTGGCCGTTATCGGATCCAGAAAACCGTCAAAGCATCGAATGGTGTTTCACCGCTCTTTAGCTAGAAGAAACATTGAGTAGCGAATCGAGTTCAGTCAACGCTTCTAATGGGTTTGCCCCGACATTGATTCCAATTATTCCCAATGATTGGGCCACGTCTACATGTTCAGGGTAATCATCCAAGAAGATGGTCTGGTGTGGCAATGTTTCAGCTTTGGATAGGGCTATTTTGAAGATTTCCGGGTCTGGTTTTCGAACACCAACTTCGCTGCTATCAATGATTCCGTCGAATAACCCATCTGGCAGCATCGGTTTCCATGTCTTTCCGAATTCGCGAATATTGTTTGAGAGAATCATTTGCTTAATTCCAAGGTTTTTATAGCGTCTAACGCCATTGAACATTGCTTCAGAGTTTTCATTTTTCCCACCCATAGAAGCGAAAAAATCTTGCAAGTTGAAATTTTCAACGCCGACGTTTTCTACGGCCGTAATAGCTTCTTTCGCTGCCTCGATCATAGAAATCTCTCCCCGTTCCAGTCGATGCCAGTGGTGGTCACCATCAGCAATTCCATAACCTAAAACCAGTTGATTCAGTTCACTTCTTCTAATTCCTAACGTTTCTGCGTAATCATCTGTTGAGTGGAAGGGTGACCCTGTGAAGATTCCCCCGAAATCCCAAAGAATAGCCTTGGCTTCAAAGCCTGCATGCTCTTGAGTTGTCATGAAGTTTTGATTTCGCCTGTCTCTAGAAGTTCTTTGAATGCTAATTCGTCAAGAATCGGGACTCCTAGTTGTTCAGCTTTTGAGATTTTAGATCCTCCAGGGTTCTCTCCAAGTACTAGTGCATCAGTTTTTCCTGAGACACTACCCGGTGATTTCCCACCGCGTTTTTTGATGGCCTCCGCTGCTTCATCACGTGTATAATTCTCAAGCGTTCCTGTAACTACTATTGATTTTCCAACTAAGACTTTCTCTAGTCCCTCATCTATCGGGCCCTGAAAATTTACTGAGGCAGTGCGTAGTTTCTCTATGACCTCAAGGTTTTTCGGCGTTCGGAAATACTCGTGCACGCTAGAAGCTATGACTGGGCCAAGTCCCTCTATTTCTTCCAAATCATCTAATGTGGTGAGCATCAACGTGTCCATGTGCCCAAATTCTGAGGCAAGAAGGTCGGCGTTGGTTCGACCCACATGAGGGATTGAAAGTCCAAAAATAAGATTCCCAAATGGGCGAGATTTCGATAAGTGAATTGCGTTTCTTAAGTTCTCAACTGAGGTTTCTCCGAAACCTTCAAAAGATTCAATTCTTTCAAAATTCAAAGAGTACAGGTCACCTACATCTTCGATAAGGCCTTCCGTGACGAATAAGTCAATAGTTTGTTCACCGAGGTGTTCTATGTCCATAGCTGTTCGCTGGGAGAAGTGCTCTACTCTTCCCCGCACTTGACGTGGGCAAGCGTAATTTGTGCAACGGTGTCTAGCTTCACCTGATGGGCGTGTTAAGTCAGAACCACATGACGGACAACTTTTGGGAAATTCCCATTTGGGGAGACCTTCTGGGCGATGCTTCAGAACGGGTCCAACAACTTCTGGAATGACTTCACCAGCACGGCGAATAATTACTTTATCTCCAGGTCTCACATCTTTTTCTCTAATCTGATCTTGATTGTGCAGTGTCGCAGTTGAGACTGTCACACCTCCGACAAAAACGGGTTCTAATTTGGCGAATGGTGTAGCTGATCCTGCTGTCCCAATTGAGATTTCAATATCTACTAACGTGGTTATCTGTTCTTCAGGTGGCAGCTTGTAGGCGATCGCCCAACGAGGTGCTTTTGCAGTTGAACCAAGTTTTTTTTGAAGGTCCAAAGAATCTACTTTGATGACTATTCCATCAAATTCATAGTCAAAACTTGATTGGCGCTCTTTAAAGTCATCAATGCATTTTTGGAGTTCTACTATATTGTTTTTCACACATGTAGCGTTCTCATTTACCGGCAAACCTAAAGAACGAAGATACTCAAGAGTTTGGAAATGCGAAGTTAACGTTGGGCCATCAACTACTTGTCCTAACTGGTAGGCCCAGAAAGAAAGGTTTCTTTTCGCAGCGACACGAGCATCCTTTTGGCGTAGAGAACCAGCGGCAGCGTTTCTGGGGTTGACATATTTTTTCGCATCATTTTTTTCCGCTATCGCATTTAATTTTTCAAATTCGCTTATGCGAAGATACACCTCTCCACGTACTTCAAGAATTGGAGGTGCTCCAGTAATTTGATGTGGGATGTCTGCAATAGTCAAGACGTTGTGAGTTACATCTTCGCCTACGGATCCATCTCCTCGAGTAGCGGCTTGGACAAGGTGCCCATCTTCGTAGCGGATGGAGATAGCTAATCCATCAAATTTTAGTTCGCACACGAGTTCTGAAATGACCTCTTCGCTGTCTAGTTTCCTTTGCGCTTTTTGTGTCCATTGTTCTAATTCGCTTATTTCAAACGCATTGTCTAGTGACATCATCGGAACTGAGTGGGTTACAGGTGCAAATATTTTAGAAGTTGCTCCTCCTATTGTTTCTGTTGGAGAGTCCGCAGGTTTCGCATCAGGGAATTGACGTTCTAAGTCCCTCAGTTCTCTCATGAGGCTATCCCACTCTGCATCGGAGATAGTTGGTGCGTCTTTTTCGTAGTAGGCAACGTTATGTTTTCTAATTATTTCCCTTAGCTCTTCCATTCGAAGAGTTGCATCTTCAGACATGACGGGTCATTTCTGCTGGGAAGTCGGGTTTAGGATTGGCGTGATGGCTATTAGAACTGCGAACATCCATATGTGACGAAAATTTCCTGGATGTTAGCTTTCCGCCTTGCATGGTTGTGTCTCCCCTTCGCTGGTTACGGTGTTTTTGATGCTGTTTTGTCTTCTCGCAGTGACCCTGTCCAGATTACGTCTTTCATTGGCTTGTGGCTGCTTTGGTCAGTAGTCCTTGCTGTTTCTCTAATCCCTTCTGCCAGTTTACTCACCCTATTTAGGGTCTTAGTGCCTATTTCTGTTGTTCTTACAATATGGGGTTCTATTGAATCTGATATAAGTTTTTCCTCTGTGGTGTTGCTTATCGCTACGAGTTTTGCAGCGTCTATGTGTTTATTGCCAACTGTTGGTTTCTGGTTTGTCAATGGCTCTTCCTACGGTGATGAGATCCGCGTACCGTTGCGGCCGCCAGGGCCATTCCTTCTTGGACCTATAGCCTTAGCGTGGATGCTGATCGCCGGAACCGTTATCTTTCCACCATTGCTGATCGCTTCTCAACAATTTTTCTATGGCGTGGTTTGCGCTGTTGTTGGGGTGATTTGCTGTTTTTTTGCATATCGCTCGCTGTCTGCGCTCGCGAAACGCTGGCTGGTTTTCGTACCTGCAGGATTGGTGGTGCATGATGGGATGGTCGTCGCTGACCCGTTTCTGGTTCGAAGAACCGCTATTCGAAACATTCAGCCTGCGCCAATAAGTTCTCAGGGTAAGGACCTTACGTTGTCATCTATTGGTTTGGCATTGGAAGTATCACTTATTGAATCCGTGGATTTGTCTCTGCAAATTAACCCTCTTGCCCCACCTGAAATAGTGCCAGTAGATTCTTTCCTTGTAGCCCCTTCGCTAACGTCTTTAACGTTAGAGGAAGCGAAACGTCGTTCGATCCCTTCGCTTTAGTAGCTAAACGGTGGTTTTTGTTGCAGTAGCAGAGCCGACTACTTCATTGTCTTTGTAAAAAACCACTGACTGCCCTGGTGCTACTTTCATGCGTGGTTCTTCCCAAATGACTCGCCCATCTACTCGGGCTGGGGAAGTCTTTCCATGTGCGCTTGTTTGGACATCCAATACGTCAGAGTCTGGGTTCCCAACCCAGTGCAAATTGACTATCGGAGTTTCTTGGCAAAAGAGGTCATCTTTTGACCCAACGGTTACCGTTGCCTGCTGCACGTTTACATCTATTGCGTAGCGGGGGTTTCTTTCTCCGGAGACCCCTAATCCTTTCCTTTGACCTATCGTGACCATTTCGACTGCTTCTACTTCAGCGATTTTTGTTCCAGTTGTATCAATGACTTGCCCGGAGGTCATCTCTAAGCGTTCTTCGAGGAAGAGTTGGCGTCCCCCTTTCGTTTTACTAATGAAACACACATCTTGACTATCTGCTTTCCCTGCTGTTTGCAGCGATAACGCATTAGCTTTTTCACGAACTTGTTTCTTGGTCATTGTCCCGATTGGAAATCGTAGTTTTTGAAGCTGGTCTTGGGTGAGCATATGAAGCACATAGGATTGATCCTTTGACTGGTCCACTGACCTCATGATTCGGAAATTTCCGTTTTCCTCAGTGATTTGGGCGTGATGCCCTGTTGCAATCATGTCAAACCCGAGGGCGTTCGCCCGTCGAAATAATTTATCGAACTTCACATGCCGGTTGCACTCAATGCATGGGTTCGGGGTTTCGCCAATAGCGTGCGCTGCTACATACGGTTCAACAACATGGGCATCAAATTCATCGCCGAAATTAAAAACATGGTGGGGTATTCCCAATTGGTCAGCTACTCTTCGAGCATCAATCACGTCTGAGACAGAGCAGCATCCGGTATCAGAGGAACCACCCCAAAGTTTCATCGTTACGCCGGTGACATCGAAGCCTTCTTCAATTAGCACCGCAGCAGCGACAGATGAATCAACTCCGCCAGACATGGCAACAAGAATTTTTTCTGCTTTTTTCATGATCCAGTTTCTCTAAGTTTCATTATTGACCTTGGAATTATATCCAAAGCGGTTTTTACATCATCGTTTGATGTCTTATATCCAAAAGAAAGCCTTAAGGATCCGCCCGCCAGTTCACGGTTATAGCCCATTGCGGCTAGGACATGTGAGGGGTCTTGAGCCCCGCTTGAACAAGATGAAGCAGCTGATGCAAGAATATTTTCTTGCTCAAGTAGGAAGAGTAGGGCTTCGCTTTCAATCTGTTCGAAACATATGTGGCAGGAACCAGCTACCTTTCTTGACCGGTCTGTGTCACCGTTTGGGTTCTTTGAAACCCCTGTTTCATAGCTCCCCTCTATTGTCGTAAGCCCATCTGCTAGCTCATTGCGGAGTGGGGTGATGCGTTCAATCGTCGCTTGCCTTGTTTGTGCTGTCTGTTGTGCTGCAGCTGCCATTCCTACGATTCCGGCCACGTCTTGGGTTCCGCTGCGGATTCCTTGTTCTTGCCCGCCGCCTAGTTGCATCGGGGCGAGTTTCGTTTTCTCTTTCGCGACGAGTACCCCGATTCCTTTTGGGCCACCGAATTTATGTGCGGCGATACTAATCAGGTCAGCGGTTTTTGTTGCGGTTGGAATATCCAACCAAGGGAATCCCTGGACCGCATCCGTGTGCAGAAGAGCGTTAGGGGCTAATTCCTTAATAAGGTCAGAGATTGGTTCTAGGTCTTGGATGATTCCTGTTTCGCCATTGACTAACCCTATTGAGACAAGCGTGGTTTCTACATTGAGAAGATCTGCGAGGTGATTTAGGTCAAGTAATCCGTCTGGGTTTACTTTCGCGATCTGCCCTCCGATAGTTTCTGTGGGTTCCAGAACTGCGTGGTGTTCGGTCGCGGAGCAGATAATGGTGCCGCCAAGGGCGTTATGTGTTCCGAAAATAGCGAGGTTGTCTGCTTCGGTTCCCCCCGAAGTATAAATGATTTCTTGCGCTCGGCACCCAAGGGTTTCCGCGAGGATATCTCTCGCGTCGTCGATGGCGCGGAGAGCTTTTCGTG
Organism: Acidimicrobiaceae bacterium; assembly: GCA_002709645.1. Lineage (GTDB taxonomy): Bacteria > Actinomycetota > Acidimicrobiia > Acidimicrobiales > UBA8592 > UBA8592. Next base: position 4,899 of record PAQG01000002.1, on the reverse strand, counting down.
CCATTGCATGGGAACCTGATGGGTTACCATAGTTNTCTTCNAGAATNGGCAGCATTGCTTCTATTGTTTCTTGACGTGTCGGAGNTGANGCTGCGTTATCAANGTAAATCATGGGATTNGNCACGTTTTAAGAATACTTAAAAAAAATGGGGAACATCACTGTGGCAGAAATCACTTCGTTCACAAATTCATCAACCACGCTTATCTACTAAAATGGGTGCATGGCAACAATTCGTGTAAGTACGCAGATACAAGCTTCTGTTGAAGAGGTTTGGGCCGTTGTTGAGAATGTCGCTGATCATGTTCATTGGATGGAAGATGCTGAAAGCATCACCTTTATCGGAGGGAAGCGTAGTGGAGTTGGTACTCAATTTGATTGCGCTACCAAAGTGGGTCCTATCCGTCTTAAAGACCGTATGGAGATCACTGAATGGACACCCGGAGAATCTATGGGGGTTATTCATGAGGGTTTGGTGAAAGGAGAAGGTTGTTTTTCCCTAACCACGGAGCCAGATGGTGGAACGTTGTTTATGTGGGAAGAAACTCTGCATTTTCCTTTCTGGATGGGTGGTCCGTTACGAAATCCGGTAGGAGCGAAAATTCTTTCCTCAATATGGAAAAAGAATTTACAATTGTTAAAAGAACAAGTTGAAAAGGGAACCCGTTAACCCCTTGATTAGCTAATGTCTACATATGAGTATTCCAAGTCCAGACTCAGCGTTGTTCCCTACCAGAGACAATAATGCGGTAACCCCTCTCGTTGACGGCGCTGTGGCGTTTGATCGGATCGCTTCAGCTATTGAGGCCGCGACTTCTTCAGTGTGGGTGTGCGTCGCGTTCCTTGAACCAGAAGCCACGTTCCCTAACGGGCGTGGAACGTTTTTTGACATACTTGACGATGCTGCTGATAGAGGGCTTGATGTTCGGGCACTTGTCTGGCATCCGGAAGGTCCTTCCGCTGAAGCCGAAGACACATTATGCGCTGATGCTGCAACAGCAGAAATGCTCTCCGAGAGGGGTACGCGTTGGCAACTGCGGTGGGATACGGTTGGAAGGAATTGCCAGCATCAAAAGGTTTGGATTATTGATGCTGGGACACCAAATGAAATTGCGTTCGTTGGCGGGATCAACATCACTCAAGGGTCAATGGCGGACTCATCGCATGGAGAGCCAACGTTTGGTGAACGTAACGAAAGATATTCAAATATTCATGACGTTCATTGCCAAATCCAAGGACCTATCACCAGTGACGTACACACAAATTTTGTCATGCGATGGAATCACGCTTCAGAACAGGACAAAACATTTGGGAGTTGGCCAGAAACAGAAACCAATGATTTATCTGACGTGGTCGAGATTGCCGCTGATGCTGGAAATGTCAAAGCGCAGATAACTCGTAGCGTTCTCCCTGACCTGTACTCTGAACTGCCTGAGGGCGAGAATAGTGTGCGCCAGCAGTACCTTGAAGCTTTCAAAGCAGCACAAGAATACGTGTATGTTGAGAATCAGATCTTTTTAAGCAGAGCATGCCTTGACGTAATCAAAGGAACACTAGAAAGAGGCGTGCCCGTACTCGCTCTCGTTCCTGCAGATGCTATGCCGGAATTAGCGGCTGCCAAAGCCCACCCCGGTATCGCAGCCGCTTATGAAGCCTTAGCGAAATGCGGTGAATACCCGAACTTTTGTTTAGCCGCTGTCGCTGCTTTACGAACATGGGGTTATGAAGAAATATATGTGCATTCCAAAACAGCGATCATTGATGACCAATGGGCGACGATAGGTTCGACGAACCTCGTTTTTTCCTCATTTCAAGGAGATACAGAAATGAACGTTTCCTTCTGGCATGAACTAACAGCAAGAACATTACGAACTCAACTCTTTGACGAACACGGAGGGTTCTCATCTGGAGAACTTGAAGGACGCCAAGCTATCGAAAAACTAATAGAAATAGCTGAAAAGAATACTGCCAATCGTGAAGATGGTCAGCCTCTGCAAGGCTTTATCTACGCAATAGAACCAAACAATTGGGCAAAATAGGTGGATTTCACGATCTATTGAACTGGCAGAGGGCCGTTTGGAGTCATTCCCTGACTGCTAACAACTACGGATCAGAAGGTTGGTTTAAAGTGCTCCACCGAGTTAGTTCGCCGATGAACTCAACTGGTATTGTTTCTCCATGGGTTTATTCTATGTTTTGGGTCATCAGGGTGGCTGGGATGAGATCCTGATGGTGGTCGCACCAATAATTTTCGTTTTTTGTTTATTGGTTTTAGCTAATAAACGTGCCAAAAAATCCGAAGAGCCGGATTTAACTTAGCCGTTGAATATCTGCTCCTAGGCTGGAAAGGTTCTCTACAAGACCTTCGTATCCTCGGTCTATGTGTTCTGGGTCTCTGATTTCTGTTTCTCCATCTGCTTTCAAAGCAGCGATGACGAGCGCTGCACCTGCCCGAATATCGTGTGCCCTGACTGGCGCTCCTGAAAGCCTGCGAACTCCTCGTATCACTGCGTGGTGTCCTTCTGTCCTTATGTCAGCCCCCATGCGTATCAATTCATCAACGTAACGGAACCGTCCGCTAAATAAGTTTTCTGTTACGATCCCAACGCCTGAAGCCACTGTGAGCATTGATACGAGAAATGGTTTGTAATCTGTCGCGATTCCCGGATATGGCAACGTAGCTAAATCCACGGATTGGAGATCCTTATTACACATCACCCATAATCCATTTGGGTCAGCGGAGATACGCATCCCCATTTCCCCTACTTTCTGGCAAAGCATATCCATGTGGTCTGGCCGGGCTCCGATCAGGTTTACTTCACCTCCAGCTATCCCGGTCGCAGCTAAATATGTTGCTGCTTCGATCCGGTCCGGGATAACTGAATGCTCAACTGCTACGAGCTCATCAACGCCTTCTATAACGATTGTGGATGTGCCTGCTCCTAATACGTTTCCTCCCATTCGGTTAAGGAAAGTCGCTAGGTCCGCTATTTCGGGTTCTCGGGCAGCGTTCTCTATTGTTGTTTCCCCTTTTGCACGTACAGCGGCCATCATCACGTTTTCCGTCGCGCCGACACTCGGGAATTCAAGCACTATACGAGCCCCTATCAAACCCTCGCAATTACCTTCTATGTATCCGTGCTGGGAGTGAAATTGTGCACCTAATGTTTCCAATCCGCGTAAATGCATGTCTATGGGGCGAGGACCGAAATCGTCACCTCCGGGAAGCGCTACTTTCGCTGTGCCATATGTTGCTAGCAGCGGGCCAAGCACCACAATTGATGCCCGCATTTTCTCCACAAGTTCATACGGGGCTTCAGGTGCTAGATTCCCTGGGTTGATGATTTCTAACGTACTCTCAGGGATTCTTTCAACTGTCATTCCAAGTGACACTAGGAGTTCTGACATGAGCCGAACATCAGTGATATCTGGGACATTATTTAAACGAAAAGTCCCTTCCGTTAGCGTGCAAGCAGCCATGAGCTTCAGTGCAGAGTTTTTTGCACCTTTAATTTTGACGTCTCCGGAAAGAGGTCCGCTTGGTTGAACGAGGATGCGATCCATGATCCAATTATGCTCTGAGAGTGCGCTTATTCCCTCAAAACAGAGATGTTTCATGAAAAACCTCTTTACATTTAGGAAATGATGACTGAATTCTCCCATACCCGAGTACTCCAACAGGAAGAGTTAAACGAAGTCATTGGCGCGCGCGATGATATCTTCCTATCCGAATATGAGACACAGGCTGGAGAGTTTACGTTACATGAAGGCCCCTTCGACCACTATCAACGCTCTATTGAAGTCAACCCCTGCTCAGATGGTTTTGAGGTAACCGAATCTTTCCGTTACACAATCGCTTCTCCTCTTTGGCGAGGACTTCTCCATTTCCCTATCAAAAACGCGTTAAAGAAAAGGTCTTATTCTGGTAAGTCCTTTTGGTGGGCGCCACCGAACCGATTTGATGCTGTTACGAGTAGAACAGTGAGTTTCTTATGTGTCGCAGCTGTTGTCACTGGTTTTCTGGGGGCGCTTATCGGGCAGACAGCTACATTCGCTACCGAAGAATTCGGAGCCGATGATCGGGCCCAAGGAATTCTTCTCGCATCGATCCGGATCGGAACCTTAATAACTGTTCTTGTTTCTGCGTTAGCTGACCGTCACGGGCGGAAAAGGTTGCTGATTTTTTCTTTGTGGGGTGGTTGTTCCTTATCGCTTTTGAGTGCTTTCGCCCCCAATTTATTAGCTTTAGGAGTAACTCAATCTATGGCTAGGGGTTTTGCAACATCTATTAGTATTCTTATCGGAATCATGGCTGCTGAGTCATCGCCGAAAGGAAGCAGAGCCTACATCGCGGGGTTGCTCACGCTGACGGCGGGCCTTGGAGCTGGGATTCCTGTCTGGTTCTTATTCCTCGCTGACTTACACATTCGCGGCTGGCGCCTCCTGTTCTTCGCTTCACTATTTTTCTTTCCAGTTGTGATGTGGATACGTTCCAATCTGCAAGAAAGCGAACGATACCAACGTCACAAAAAATTATCTGAAAACGCTAATGAAACTCGGAGGCAGCATTTGATTATTTCCCGTGTCGTTTTTCTTGCCGCAGTTGCTTTTCTCCTGTTTATATTCGTGGCTCCTGCGAGCCAGTTCCGCAACGAATTTCTCCGAGATGAACGAAATTTTAGCGCTGCGAAAATAACCCTTTTCCTCGTAACTGCACACACTCCTCAAATCATTGGAGTCGCTATCGCCGCGAAATTATCCGATAGAAAAGGGAGGAGACCAGTTGCTGTGGTTGCTGTCGGGTTAGGAAGTTTTTTCACTGTGTGCGCATACAGTTTCTCTGGATTTGGAATGTGGGCGGTCGCTGTCCTATCTGGCATTATTTCAGCAGGAGCAGGTCC
>PAQG01000001.1 GCA_002709645.1 Acidimicrobiaceae bacterium | reverse complement strand
TAATATGTTTTCAGTCCAAGGGGATCTAGTTCTAGATCCTTACCTTGGCACTGGAACTACTCTTTTAAGCGCAATAGCTTCTGGAAGAAATAGTGTTGGGATCGAGTTAAATGAATCTTTTGGTGGTCATATAACTCAACGTATAATTGACAATTCGGATGTTCTAAAAAATTATTCCCCCCTCCGATTACAACAACACTGTGACTTCGTCCAACAAAGAGAAAACGGCGGAAAAACACTCAAATATCTCAACACAAATTATTCAACCCCTGTGGTAACTAAACAAGAAATAAATCTAACTCTCCCGACTGTTGTAAAAATCCACACGGAAAACGATTGTCTTCACACAGCAACCTATATCGATTGAAAAAGATTTTTATCACTGGACTCACCACGATCAAGTGAGCTATGGTTTCACACGGCTATGTCCTTCCCACCCGTGGTATCGCCATGCAAAGTGATTCTTCGATGTCTCTTTCTTCCAGTACTGCAGCTTTACTAACTCTGGCTTCCCATGCAGAATCTTTAGATTTTTCCTCGTTGTGGGTTGGAGATAGTATCCTGACGAGATATCGACTGGAACCACTAACCACGCTTGCTTCAATAGCGGCTTTAACAAAAAAAGTCCAAATTGGAACTGCAATCTATTTATTACATTTGCGCCATCCCATTCATGTTGCCCATGCAACTGCAACACTCGATCAACTATCTGGTGGAAGGTTTATTTTCGGCGTCGGTGTTGGAACTTCTCACGAATCTACTCTAAACGAAAGCATGAATCTAGGTGTTCCCTTCTCCGAACGTGGAAACATTCTCAATGATTCCCTTGATCTAATTAGAAACTTATGGCGTGGAGAAACTGTTAGTTCCACTGGAATTTACTCTTTCGACGATGCCCGTCTCAGTGTTCCCCCTTCCCGAGAACCTCCCATTTATGTGGCAACTACCAAGTTTGATTCAAAATCTGGCTTTCCAAATTCAATCCAAAAAAGAATAGAACAACACGCAGACGGTTTGATGCCCCAAACAGACCCTTCGAACTATTATAGTATGATCTCCCATGCTAGGGATATCGTGGAAAAATCAGGAAGGAAATCTTCGATTGTCGCAACCAATTATACCGATGTAGTAATCGCCCCCAGTGAAAAAGAAGCATTTGCCCAAGCTAGGGCCTATATCGGTTCTTACTATCCTTGGAATATCTCCGATGCCAATCTAAAAAAAGCGGGAGCATTTGGCCCCCCCGAAATGGTCGCAGAAAAAATACATTCGTTCATTGACTCCGGAGTTGAACATTTCATAGTCCGTTTCCCTACACTTGATCAAAAAAATCAACTAGATTTATATTCTGACCTATTCAATTTATAGAGGCCTTGCAACCACACGAGTAGGCGTACCTTCAAATCCTTTTATCAACATGGGGAAACACCCAATCCAAATACTCTCATATCCTACTATTTGTTCTATATTGCAAATATATTCTACTACCGGGATATCTGCTCCTAAAAGGGCTTTATGAACTGGTCGGTCTGGTTCCCCTGGGACAGCCTCAGTGAGAAAATCGTTCACTATCAGTTCTACCTCCCGTTCAATAAGCCACTCTGCCGCATCAAGAGTAATATCTGAAGCCTCTTTGAAAAAATTACCTGTAAAAAAATTAGCATCAACGTCTCCTGTAACCATTATGACTTTGTCTTTTTTCTCAATCGCACTCTCATGATCATCTAATATTTCTGCTGTAATCGACTTCCCCTTGAATTCCCTCAAGTCTACTACTTTTGTAGGGCCTACTAACTCCTCAAATGTCAATTCATCTACAGTTCTTCCACCTGGGATAAAGTGATAAGGTGCATCTATATGTGTACCCTGATGAGTATTCGCCGAGTAATAGTGCATCAACGCACCTCCTCCTTCATTATGCCCTCCCCATTGCTCATATTCAAAACCTGGATACCCTGGAAATGATGGGAGCTCTTTGCCCATCGGAACTGTAAGATCTATCATATTAATTTAAAGACGACCTATCTGCAAAACATTTCTGTTTTTCTAAGCTATGGCGGTTATAATTATTGCCGCACAAATCATTACTATAACCCCTAATACCAATCTCCATGAAATGCGCTCTATATCTTGTATCCAAATATATGAAAAAATAACCACAAATAGTGGGCTAGTTTGGAGAAATGGGACTACAAACACCACTGGAGCTTTCTCTATTGCAGCATAGTAGAATACCATCATTGCGGTATTCGCCAATCCTGCCAAGATATACCATTTGGCAGTTTCTCTATTTGCTAAGAATCCTTTTACATCTGGTAATTCTTCCTTCCAAACAAAGTAAAGCAAAAATCCAGTTGCGGCGATTAATATCTTTATACTTACTCCAACTTGAGATGGGGTCCCTTCCAACACTCCAATTCTAGCAAATATGGGCTCAAAACCAAAACAAACCGCAGCAGATACTGGATATATAATGTCCCTTCTCCTCCCTATCATGCTCTCCTCTCCTTTCTTCAGCATCATCTCCGACGAAATGATCCACACTCCCATCACGACGGCCAATATTGCAAGTATATGGGTTGTGGTAGGATCTTCTCCTAATACTAATATTGCCGTAACCGTAGCAAATATCGGCATAGTTGCCTTGATGGCATCTGCCCGACTAGCCCCTACTCGGCTAATTCCTTCAAAATAAAATACTCTCCCAGTCAAAGTCCCAGTCAATCCCGCCCCCACGAATGCCAAAAATGATCTCAACGTTATGCCATATTCTGGATAGTATATCACTGCTACTGCTGGGATTATGATAACCAAATTCAAAACGAGACTAACAATAACTGCTGTAAACGCATCCCCTCCCTTTTTCGTAGCCATTCTCACAAAAATAGCCATGGCCGCGATTGATATGCCTGCCAACAAAGCAAACAATATCCCTACGGCATTACTCATCAACCTAGTAGTCCTTTGATAGGACGTCACTGTTCCGAAACAATTTCCGCCCCATTTCACCCCCGTTAGCTATTTTTTCAGTCCCACCTGCGAAACTTCAACCTCAACGTGTATGCCTTTTGGAAACTCTATATCCGTAACTCTTCGAACGGAAGCGTCGTGCCCTGATATTTCTATCCACCTCTCGTACACATTATATTCCCACACGGGGAATTTTCTTTCCATATCATCCAATCTCTTATATTGCGGCGCCCGATAAGTCTGAGGTGGTGGAGTGTGCGGCCCTCGAACTCTCACCCCTTTCTTCTCTGCAGAACGCTTGATATCTCCTACTATTTTGTCTAGAGAATTTCTATCCCCGCTCCTCAGCGTAAGTCTAGTTACAAACGTCATACTCTTACCATATAGAAAATCTCCTAGGCACTAAATTTGTCCTATTCATCCCGATATTGTGAAATAACCTCGAATTCTAGTATATGCCATGATACAAGCGGTTAGCGCTGGCGCTATAATCTACCGGGACAAACCAACCAAACGAGAATATCTCTTATTAAAAAGCAGAGCTGGTGACTGGGAATTTCCAAAAGGTGGTGTAGAAGGGGAAGAAGAACTCCAACAAACTGCAATTAGAGAAGTCCGAGAAGAGTCTGGACTCTCTAATTTTAAACTTTTAGATGGCTTCCGAGAAGAGTATGACTATTTCTTTCAAGCAAGTGGCTCTACTATTCATAAAACCGTCCATTTATTCGTTGCAAAATCATTTGATTCCAAAGCGGATCTTTCCGATGAACATTCCGATCTTCAATGGCGCGATTATACTCAGGCAATCAATACAATTAATCATGATGGCCCCCGTGAGATCCTTGAACACGCGAATCAATTTTTAATAGATTCTGGATATTGATTTTATTCCCCCACCGCTCGATTTTTTTAAGTACTTTGGTGAACTCATATTACCTCTAGTACAATTCTCTCACCATGTCAGAACAAGATAAATATGCCGCGATGTTCCAGAAACTCACCGGTCAAACTGGGACGACCGAAATACAAGAAGAAACTGACATAATTGACACCAGTAATGTCACTGAACGAGGTTTGCCTACCACCAAATCTAAATGTTCTAAGTGTGACAATGACACCGCATATTGGTATTTACAACAAATACGCGGCGCAGATGAATCTGAAACGCGATTTTTCGTTTGTACAAAATGTGAGTATCGCTGGCGCGAGAATGACAATTAACTATGCATATTTCCTAGCAAAAGTCAAATATCCCGAATGCCCCACACCTCTAGTTTGAGGCCTCGTACCACGTGTACCAAATTCCATTTCGCGTTGAACTGTATCTATCGTCTTTATATCTGATAAACTTACATCTTTCGCGCATTCAACTACCCGTTTCGCACTTTCTATAAATGGAGAATATGCTACTAAAATACCACCAGTTCTGAGAATTTTTCTAGCATGTTTTACCACTAACTCTGCATCTTTCATGTCCAAAGTTATTACACTAAAATCATTTAACACATCTAAATCCTCAATCACATCCCCCTCCCTCACTTCTACCATCTCTTCAACTCCTGCCTTTTTTATATTGGATTGGGCAACCTCGAAAAATTTGGCATTTTTTTCATATGTTATTACACTTGCTCCAACCTTTCCCAGGCAGATTGACAAAATTCCAGTCCCTGTTCCCACATCCAATATCCGATCATTTGACCCAATTCCCGCCATCCCTATAATCAACCCCACGTCGCGAGGAAGTATTGGGGCACCTGTCCTTTCTAAATGGTGGAAAAAGTCTGTAACTCTTGGCTCCATAACTGTAAATTTTTTACCAAGATGCGTCTCTATTGTATCTCCCATTTTCACATCTTCTGGAACTATTAGTATTCCCAAATCTGTCCCAATCTCATCCCCTGGATGGCAAAGATACTCTCTATTCTCTCCAACTACTAATACTATCACTTCAATCTGTATATTGCAGCAGCAAGATCTCCTTCAGTAGCCTCAATCGATTCCCGAGCTGTTTCTTCATCCACGCCCGATTTTTGCATTACCATCTCGATATCTTCTTTAGATATTTTCGTTCCACCATCTGCCGTCTGATCACTTCCCTCCATTTCTGGGTCTCCAATCACCTGATATGTCTTTTGACCTCTTGCTTCCATTTTTGTCACTTCAACTTCTTTAAATATTAATTTTTCACCACCCACTAGTGTCATTACAACGTCCTCTACTTCTAACTCTTCTAGTTCAATCCCCATCTGTTCCATCATCTTTTTCATTTTTCGAGGGTTCAAACCCCCACCGCTAAACATACTCGTCTACATGTCCTGTCAAAACAAAACTATGGCGCTCTGAATTTTATTCCAATTGGCCCTCTCTAACCTTTACAGCAACACCTCTGTTAAAATCCAACATGGCATCTGCACTCATTTTTGCCCTCCCTACCGCCAACAAACAATCATTTTCTCCTACTACCATCACCTCATCTTTAGGCCTAATACTTGGATCAACCTCTACGACAAATTTTGCAAATGCGTTTTTCCCCTCCCTGACATACACCTCTGACTCTTCTCCTACCATGACTCTGTATGCTGGAAATTCAATCGATTTTCTAAGTCTTTTTCCACCTTCTATCCCCAACGAAAGTCTTCCTCCCTTGGTATGTGTCGCTATATACCCTTCTCCTGAATGAATTTGGCGAGCCCTGCCCGTTCTCGATCTCTCTATCCTTATATCTCCTGTAAATAGTCCCTCTCCCGCCCCCTTCCCAAACTGATAATCTGCAATATTTTGAAGATCAAGTACCCATTCTTCATCACTTTTTTCTTCCATGATCTTTCTCATATCGTTATCGCATACTCGTATTTCTTTGGAAAAGACTATTTCCTTATACGTCTTACAAGACTCAGCACAAATCTAATCTTTACAAGCACTTACCATGACTTCTCTAAATCTAACTGGTGTTTTCCCTGCAATGACCACTCCATTTTTCGACGATGGAGCCATCGATTTTGATCAACTCGAACACGACGCAAAACGATTAGAATCCGCTGGAGTTGATGGGTTGGTCCCTACCGGTTCTACTGGCGAAAGCGCAACTCTATCCCACGATGAACACGTCGAAGTGGTGGACTGTGTGGTAAATGCTGTAAAAAATATTCCTATTATTGCTGGAACTGGGAGCAATTCCACTAGTGAAGCGATAACCCTTTCCAAACGCTCTGTAGATGCTGGTGCAGACGGGATACTTTTAATTTCTCCCTACTACAACAAACCAGAACCAGCTGGTATGGAATCTCACTTTTTGGCTATTGCAGATGCAGTCGAAATACCCCAAATCATTTACAACGTACCTTCTAGAACTGGAAGAAATATAGAAGTACAAACAACAATATCACTCGCCTCCCATGATAATATTGTTGGATATAAGGCAGCTAGTGGTGATATAGGTTTTATATCCCAAGTAATCGAAAGTACTAGGGGAGAAAATTTTAACATTTTATCTGGGGATGATGAAATGACCCTCCCAATACTGTGTCTTGGCGGAACAGGTGTTATTAGTGTTGCAGCAAACATAGCACCCGAATTGACCTGCGATATGGTGTGGTCCACTCTACCCGGAGAGCGACATAATTTCTCCCATGCATTGTCCCTAAACCGAAAATTGTGCCCCATCTTCCGTGGATTATTCATCGAATCGAATCCAATACCCATCAAAGAAGCAATGCATTTAAAATATGATTCATCACCCCACCTTAGATTACCTTTGTCAAGAATCTCTGATGACAATCGTCAACAACTTCTTGGCCTCTTAGGTGATTTAGCAGAATTAGAGCATACCATATGAATATAGCAGTAACTGGAGCAACAGGACGCATGGGCAAATCTGTAATTGAAGAGATATTTCAAAGATCGGATTCAACCACTGTGTCGTTTGCNACTTCCCAAAAAACTCAGAAAGACCTTCCAAACCATTTATCCTCGGCAGAATTTCCAACCTGCACCCCTCTCGATTTTTCTTCCCAACTCCAAAAATCAAACCCAAATGTGATTATTGATTTAACAGTCCCCGAAGCAAGTTTATTTTTCGCTGCAAATGCAGCAAAATTTTCAATTCCCATCGTCATTGGTACTACCGGATTCACGGAGGAACAATTAAATGAGCTACACACACTCAGTGATGAAATTCCCATCCTCTTTGAAGCTAACTTTTCTAGGGGAATTGCAGCATTACATCTAGCAATTGATTCCATTTCTGGAATTTTATCCAATTATGATATTGAGTTAACCGAAACTCATCATAACAAAAAAGTAGATGCACCCAGCGGAACTCTCATATCTCTCTTAGATACTATCGGAAAATCCCGCTCAAATTTAGATCCTACATATGGTCGGTCAGGCATTAACGAGCGCAAACCAAATGAAGTCGGAATCCACTCCATACGGGCAGGAAACATTCGCGGGTCCCACGAGGTACTTTTCGCTGGAAACGACGAAATGATCACTTTGAAACATCAAGCAGAAAGTCGCGGAGTGTATTCTTCGAGTGCTATAGATTCTGCAATTTGGCTTTCTGAGCAGCCACCCGGTTGGTATGGATTTAAGGATGTATTGGGGGTCCCAACATGAGCCTGAAAAATAATATCTCCTCTCTATGGACTCGGCAAACATCCGGGGAACTAACCACCGAAAATTGCACCGAGAAAGACATATCCACACTCGACGAATTCCTTGACGCTCTCGAGTCTGGATCAATCAAAGCCGCAGAAAAAAAATCTGAAGAATGGGAGGTAAATCATTGGGTCAAACATGGAATTTTATTAAATTTTTCTCTCAGAAAAAAGAATCCTATTGTTTATGGGGATGTTGTTTACAATGATATTTTGCCCCTCGCAGATACTTCCACCTTTTCCCAAAGAGGAACCCGAAACACCCCTTCTGCAACAGTCATCAGACGTGGAGCTCATATTGGTTCTAATGCAATTTTGATGAGTCCTTGTTTTGTCAATATAGGCGCGTCAATAGGTGATGGGACTCTTGTTGACTCAAACGATGTTGTTGGCTCCTGTGCTCAGGTGGGGAATAACGTGAAACTTGGGGCAAATGCAGTTGTAGGAGGGGTATTGGAACCTGTAGAATCTTCTCCCGTCATTATAGAAGATGATGTTTCCCTAGGATCTGGATGCCGTGTGACTAGTGGATTCGTAGTCGGGGAAGGTTCTGTCGTAGCAGAAAACACTCTTCTAACTCCTAGAATTCCGGTCTATGATCTAGTTTCGGAAGAGATTATTTATGGCCGTCTTCCCCCAAATCGCCGCGCATTTACTCGGTTTGTACATTCTGATGTTGGAAACCATCCATTATTCAAAGGAGGTGGGGCATTGAAACCTGCAGTTGTGGCATTGGCCATTGAAGAATCCACTAGAACTGCAGCAGAGAAAGAGGACCGATTGCGAAAGTGATTCCATAATGTCAGAACACAGAATTATTTCAGATTGGCCACATGACACACTATTATCGATAGTAGAAACCCACGGGACTCCTCTATATGTAATTGATCTTGAAAGAATTCGCCAAAACTACCGCCGACTATCCTCTGCTTTTGAAGATGCAGATATTTATTATGCAGCAAAAGCCAATACCTCCGGCGCAATATTACAAACACTTGGAAATATGGGGGCCGGAGTCGAATGTGTATCTGCCGGGGAAATTTACAGGTCCATACGTGCAGAAATACCTCCCACGAGGATCCTATATACTGCAGTAAACCCTCCTGATTCTGATCTAGATTTTGCAGTTAACCTTTCTGGATTGACAATAAATATTGGGTCCCACGACACACTCCGTAGATTATCTGAGCGGGATTATCGTGGTCGTATATGCCTTCGAATCAACACCGGATCTGGGGCAGGTCACCACAAATATGTATCAACAGGATCAGACGCAAAATTTGGATTTTCCCTCGATCAAGCCATAGATTTACTCTCCTCACATTCTTCTCATGATTTCGATATCGTTGGAATACATGCCCATGCTGGAAGTGGAATCTCCCCCCAAGACATGGACGTCCATCAAAGTCTTTGTAGGACCCTTGGAAATCTCTCCCGATCTTCACCAATTGATCTAGAGTTCATCGATGTAGGAGGTGGATTTGGTGTTCCATACCGCCCCGACGATCTGTCCCTGGATCTATCCAAAGTCTCGCTCGAAATACACAAATCTTTAGGAGATATTTCTGCAAAACTTGTCCTCGAACCCGGGAGATATCTAGTAGCAGATGCTGGAATACTCCTTACAAGAATTAACACAATCAAAAATCTAGATTCTCACACTATAGTAGGTGTGGATGCTGGAATGCATACTTTACTTAGACCTGCTTTGTATGGTTCTTATCATGATATTCAAAATATCTCTTCAACCAAAAATAACCCATCCTTGCCAAATACTACCGTAACTGGACCAATTTGTGAAAGTGCCGATATCCTAGGAGTTGATATAGAACTCGAGGCTTCTGCTACTGGTGATATTTTAGCTATTGGAAATGCAGGTGCATACGGTGAAGCAATGGAAAGCCAATACAACTCGTTCCCCCGATCTGCGACCGTGGCAATTGATGGAAATAATATAGGTCTCATTCGAAAAAGAGAGACGCTCGAGGACCTTTGTTCACATGAACATGAGGTAGGTTGGTTTTGATACCATTCGATAAATATCATGGTGCGGGGAATGATTTTATACTCATTCACAAACACCTGGACAGAATCTCTGATCGTTCTAAATTAGCCATAGCCCAGTGCAACAGAGAAAATGGAATCGGCGCAGATGGAATTCTCTTTTTGACAATTGAGTCTACTCTCTCCCCTCCTCAAATTACTATGGACTTACGTCAACCAGATGGTTCAGTTGGCCCCATGTGCGGAAATGCCGCTAGATGTGCAGTAAAATGGGCTAGCGAGCTTTTGAATAAAGAAGAAATTATTCTACACACCGCCGCAGGAACATTCCCATCCAAGATTGTTGATAGAGGCGATGTGCAAGTTGAAATGGAACCTTCCACATTCGAACCCAAAAGCGTACCTATAATCTCCGATATTCCTTTCATCGATCAGGACATGTTCGGTCTAAACATCACTGCGATCAATTCAGGAGGGGTCACCCAAGCTGTAATATTTGTGGACGATATAACTGATCCAATTTTACTCGACAAAGCATTTGATATCCGTCATTCCAATATGTTCCCAAAAGGAACCAATGTCACATTTGCTCAAAAAATCCAAAATGGGTTTAAACAAAAAACTTTCGAGCGTGGAGTGGAGGGAGTAACCCTTGCTTGTGGCACTGGTGCATGTGCAATAGCTTCGGTGTTGCACCACTCCAAACAAATTAAACCCAATCAATCAATACGCATAAACCAAGAAGGGGGAGAAGATCTCTTTGTAACTATCAACAAAACAGGTTCTATGATCCTAAGGGGCCCTGCAGCAAAACAGTTCTCTGGAGAAATCCCGCAACCATGACGGATTTTGATATAGTTTCTTTCCTCGAAGACTCCGTACAAATACCCTCCCACGACGATGTCGATGAAATGAGAACTTTCCTTGTAAATACTCTTATATCTCATGGATTTGAACCTTCGGTCGNTTCAGCAGGCAATACAATTACAACTAGAGGGGCTGGATCTCCTCATATTGTTTTAAATACCCACATAGACACCGTTCCCCCTTATCTCCCCTTCCACAGCGACAGCGACACGATCTATGGGCGTGGAGCTTGCGACGCAAAAGGCCCACTCGCGGCTTTGGTATATGCATTTATTCATAGCAACCCTTCTGGAAAATTAACGCTAGCCATAACCCCCGACGAAGAACTCACATCCCGCGGAGCGAACGCATTACATTTCGACGACGTTCCAGACGCGTTCATCGTAGGGGAGCCGACCAATCTTGATATCTGCAATGCTTCCAAAGGTAGATTTGAAGCAAAAATAGTAATCACCGGAGAAAATGCCCATGCCGCAGAATCCCATCTCACAAATAACGTCATCGACGTTTGTGTTTCTATTCTTGCAGCATTGAAAACATTTGACAAAGAACAATCTGTAGATACCGAAACACCCCTTGGATCTCCTCTTCTTACTCCTACTATAATTAAGAGTGGGGACTTCTCAAATCAAATACCATCCACATGTGAAATCACCGTCGATAGAAGAAGTGTTCCTCCCGAGTCTGCAGATAGCTTCAAACTTTCTTTGGAGTCCCATCTTAAAAATTATACACCTGACTGGGCTACCATTTCTATATCTCTATCTGAACGAGAAACTCCATTCCTAGGGCCCTTTTTTACCCCTGAAGATACAAATTTGGTTAAATGCTTTCAACAAATGAGTGGGATCAAAACCCGTCCATTCACCGCAGCTAGCGAAGCATCTTATTTCTCTTTAATAGCCCCTACTATCATTTTTGGTCCTGGAGTTCTGACTGACTCCACTGGTGCAGTTGCACATTCTTCCCGTGAATACGTCACCATTGCAGAAGTCAAAAAAGCCGCCCACATTTTGACAGATGTCATTTCAAAACTGGGGTTATAAAGACATCCTTTATTTTGTTCACAATTTCCTATATAGCAAAAAAGCTATGTTTTTTACCCACTGCCCCCTGTGATCTTCGGTATGAGTTATAGAAACTCTCTGTTGGCTAACTCTTCTATTACGAAAATCGAATCTATTCTCCTTATCTCTAGTATTCTACTCACGATTTGTTTATTTGGATTTCTCTCTTTACTAATGGGGCCTCAAGATGGATTTCTTTCTAGAATGCCCCTCTATGTTTTCGGAACGTCTATTTCATTTGTGGTAGCCATAATTCTCTACGATGGACTCTTAAAAACAGGTCAATCTTCAATTCGTTACGCATTTCTAATGGGATTTATAACTTTCATTTTTTTAGTTTTATTTGGAGAAGGAATTATATCTATCCTGGTGAATTCAGATCTCGCATTAACCCCGAAAAATCTATTCTATCTTCCTTCTTTAAGCCTATTCTTAACAGGCACCGGATATTGGATGGCCCGGCATAAATCCGATCTTATCTCTAAAAAATAATCAACGAATCTCATCAACTAATTCATCCGCCAAACCAAAATATTTCTGTGGTACTAGACCTTTTAATTCCTTCCGTACAACATCTTCTATTTTTAATCTATCTACCATTCTATGCAATTCTTCCATAGTAACATTTTCCCCCCGGGTTTCGGACTTCAAAATTTCATACGCATCTTGATACCCCTCCCTGCGTAATATGGTCTGATAGGCCTCCCCCAATATCTCTACATTTTCTGAAAGACTTTCAATCATTTTCTTTTCATCTGGCTCTATCTTAGCCAATCCATCTTTTGTTTTACAATAACCCAATAAACAATGAGCAAACGCAGAACCTATATTTCTCTTCACAGTTGAACTAATCAAATCCCTTTGCAATCTCGAAACTGTAACCGATTCCGATAAAAATTTCAAGTCACTATTCGCCTTTCCCAAATTCCCCTCCGCATTCTCAAATTCGATTGGGTTTACTTTGTGTGGCATCGTAGATGATCCCGTTTCTGCTTCATTTTTGCGCAAAGTAATTTGTTTGTTTGAAATATACATCCACATATCCCGATTCAAATCTA